>JASHPC010000281.1 GCA_030038335.1 Vulcanimicrobiota bacterium | reverse complement strand
ACACGTCGTGCCATACCGGTTTTCCTCGTATGGTAGCGCTCTCAACGCCGGCTTGGCTTCCGTGAAGACGGCTTCTGCCGAAGCGCACGTGAGCGTGGCTCCGGCGCTCGCGAGTGCAATCGCGCGGTTCGAGCGCGCCGCCACCGTGTATGACAACCGCTCGCATCGCAGCGGGTTTGAGAACGCACTTCATGCCGCTCAACAACTGGATGTGCTCGCCTATTCGGCGAGCGGCTACGCGAGCGTCGCATTTCCGCAAATCAGCATGGCAATCGCGTCGAGAAAGCAACGTCTCGTGAGTGCGGCGGTGCGCGCGACTATCGCTAGACTTAACGAAGTTGCGGGCGAACTTGCCGCCGGTGCCTAGTCGATCGCACTTATCGGCAGAACTCCTTGAGCCAGGCGGCGATGCGATTCCAATAGTCTTCAATGTTCGCCTCGCTCCGGAAGACATGTTCCTCGCCCCAGTAGCGAGCGAACTCCGCGCGCTTCCCCTGCCGATACAGCGCGGTGAAGAACTCCTCTCCTTGCTGAATTGGCACGTAGTCTAGGTCGCCCTGAATGATAAGAAGCGGCGTGTGTACGTTTGCGACGTACGTGAGCGGGCTATTGCTCTCGTAACGCTTCGGGTCGACCCACGGTGGGGCGCCAAAGTTTCCTTGACCCTCTTCCATGAGCGACAGATCGAACTCATCGTTCACGTTGACGTTGTCTTCGTAGCGCCGGCGCCCGTCGTACATTCCGTAGAGACTCGTCCAGTCGCTAATGCCCGCGAGGGCAATGGCTGCTTTGAAGCGATTCGTTTCCGTGATGAGCGCATACGTGCTGTATCCGCCGTAGCTTTGCCCCATGACAGCCACTCGGTTTGCGTCGACATACCCTAGCTGCACAGCCTTGTCGATCGCCGGCAGCACGCCGTTGGGAAGCTTTGGGTATGGATCCGACGGCTCACCGAACGGCGCCAGCGGCATACTAGGAAAGATCACGGCGTATCCGCGTGCCGCCAACAGCTGCATGTTGAGTGCATGCACGAGATTGAGATGCGCGAGAAACGGCAGAACCTTCGGATTGTAGAGTTCGCCACCGTAAACCCATGTGACCGCCGGATAGCGATGGCCCGGTTTGGCGCCGGGCGGCAGGAGGATCCACGCCGACAACTTCTGACCGTCGAGGCTGGTATACGAGTAGCTAATGGAGCGCCCTTCGCCAACCCTGCTCAGCCAGAGGTTCGCTGCGTAGATCGTGCGCAACGATGAACCATCAGCGCCATAGCGTAAGAAGCTTCCATCGGGCAGACTCTCGGCGAAGATCGCTCTCGAGCCATGCGGATAAAACGCGTTGAGCTGTGCATCGAGGGGCACGCGCCCTAGGCGCACCACTCGGCCAGATGCCACGTCGACACTAAAGAAGTCTTGCTGGCCATTCATCTCCGCGCTTACGACGAACGTGCGCGTTGTGACGTCGGTATTCGTCGGCCATGCGATGTTCATCGGCGCAGGCAGGCCCTTGAACCCCATCGTTTTGGGCTTGCGGCCGTCGGCAAAGACCGTTACGAGCTCGCCTCCCGCCAAGCCAATGAATCGGGAACCTTCGATTGGGACGAGCGATGCCGGCGCGCCTGACAGCGACGCCGTTAGATTTGACGCCGTCCCTCGAGGTGAGATCGCGTACCAGTCCCAGCGTTGTTTATCTGGCGCCCCACCTGACGTCGAACTTTTCGCGTATACGAGGATGCGGCCACCACTCGCCCATAACGGAGCCCGCCACGTTCCGTTTGGTCCGATGTCGACGCTCAGCGTCGACGGCAGAGCATTCGTGCATTGCCGCGTGCCGAGGTCGCACCGGTAGATTTGCATATGCGCCGCATATGCGGTCGTAGCCGGCTGCGCAAAAATCGCCAGTTGTCGATCGTTGGGCGACCAACTGAGCGATGCTTGTCCTACGACGTTCCGCGGGAAGTGCGCGACGGTAGCGCCGTTCCTGGCGTCGAAAACAGATAGTTGATAAACTCCGTTGTCAAAACTGGCTTGCAGTTTGCGATGGGCCTGCGGCTGAAAGACGCCCGTCTCTAGAAAAGCCGCCACTTCGCGGCGATCGTGGCTAAGCGTAAGTGACTCAAAATGCGCTGCGCTCGCGATCGTTCGACTACGTCCCTCGCCGCCAATGTCGATGATGCGCAACTGACCTTGAGGCAATCTCGCAACGTTCACCGGTATACCGCTTTCCAACACGTTCGCTGTCGACTGCCGCCCCCGCCAGTCGATCGGCCATTCACGCATGGCGACTTCAGGGGTCTCCGTTTCGACAGACATCGACAATGGCTGTTCGCCGGCGGGAAGGAGTTGGCAGATGAGCCGATCGTTCGAGAGCCATTCAACGGGTAAGAGCATATATGCCATGTCGACTGCTCTGTCCGTGACACGACGCAGACCGCGGTTGGCATCCCAAACCCACAGATATACGTTGCCGCCACGCGTCGAAAGCATCGCGATGCGCTTTCCGTCCGGCGACCACTGCGGATCCCAGAACCCAGCGCCGTCCGTCGCTCCGTTCGTGATCTTCGTGACTCGACCGCTCGCGAGGTCGTCTACGTAGACGTCGGCAACGTCGTCATCCTGCAAAAACATTCTGGCGAAGTTCCGATCGGTCTCCAGGGGACGCTTCACGACGAACGCAATCTTCGTTCCAGACGGCGAGAATGCCGACGCATCCCCGACCTGCTGGAGATGATACATCAGAGCGACTGTAAACGGGATCATCGCACGTGCGCCGGCGGCCTGGTCGGGTGAAGGCTGTCGAGATGGAATACGAGATGAATCGGACCGCTTCGTTCGTCTGGCACAAGTTTTCCCTCATGAAGAGACGGCGTAAAGTCGATGATCGCACCACGTTCTTCCTCCCCATTGACGCTTCCCACAATGAGATGAGGGGTGCCCATCTGTGAGCTCAGCGTCATCACTCGCGCTCGCACCGGGCCTTCTATGGGTGCGTTTGCCGTGTTCAGCAGATATACGTCAACGCTCACATTGGCGTCTTTCCCGTCGAACCGCGCGTGCGCCAACTCCAACGTGACGTCGTTGGTCACGTCGCGTGCATCGGCAAGCTCCGAAGAACCGTTGAGCACGGCCGCTCCCGTAACGC
>JASHPC010000280.1 GCA_030038335.1 Vulcanimicrobiota bacterium | reverse complement strand
CGCGCACCGACTCGCGCGTGTCGTTCGAGCCCGCATTTGCGACGACGATGCCGCGCGAGCCGACGGCCTCCTTCACCGCGCCGACGAGCGCGACGCGCTCGGACGCATCGAGCGTCTGTCCCTCTCCCGTCGATCCCGCGACGACGAGACCGTCGTTCCCGCGTTCGATGAGCCACGACGCAAGCCGTTTTGCCTCCGCCACGTTCACTTGCCCGCGTGCGTCGAACGGCGTAATCATCGCGGTGAGAATCGCGCCGAGATCTCTCATCCGACGGGGTCTCCAACGGCGAGCCGGAAGCGGCGATGCGCGGCAGCTTCCGCGCGCTCTCCGTCGGCGGCCGGAACGAGCACCGAGATCGTGACGTTGCTGTCCGTGCAGTGGATGATCTCGACATTCTCCTCGGCGAGCGCAGAGGTAAGCTCGTAGATGACGCCGGGCGCTTCGCGCATGCCGTTTCCTACGACGGAGAGCTTCGCGCAGCCCTCGCGGACGCGGACGGCGAGGTTGAGATCGCCGAGGAGACGGCGCACGTCGTTACCGCGTTCGCCTTCCACGACGAACGCAACCCCGGCTTGATTGATCGTCACTTGATCGATCGAGATCGCTGCTTCTGCGATGCGCCGGAACATCTCGAGCTCCGTCTCCATGCGTTTCGTCGGATTCTCGATGTCGCCGCGAATGACGCGCACCCACGTGAGGCGGCCGGAGAGCGCGACACCGGTGACGGGACGATGATGGTCCACCGTCTCGTCGACGAACGTCCCGCGATTCGTCGCGAGGCCGCGAATCGCGTAGCTCGTCTGCGTTCTGCGCGCGTACTCGGCGGCTTTGTAGTGCATCACCTTCGCGCCGTGCTGCGCGAGCTCCGTGACCTCTTCGAGCGTCGCGCGTTCGATCGTGCGCGCGTCGGGAACGCGTCGCGGATCGGCCGTCATGACGCCGCTCACGTCCGTGTAGATGTCGATGCGCTCCGCGTCGAGCGCGTGCCCAATAGCGACCGCCGAAAGATCCGTACCGCCGCGCCCGAGCGTCGCGACGGTGCCGCTCTCGCTTGCGCCTTGAAATCCGGCGACGACGGGAACCGCACCGTGGCGCAGCACCGTGCGCAGCGGCTCCGGGTCGACGTGTCGAATCGTCGCGTCTCCGAATCGCTCGTCGGTGACGATTCCCGCCTGTGCGCCCGTAAGCGCGACGGCAGCGGTGCCGTTCGCTTCGAGCTCCTCGGCGAAGATCGCGGCGGATATCGTCTCGCCCGTCGCCAGAAGCAGATCCGCGTTTCGCGTCCTCGCGCGCCCGTCGACGAGCGCGAGCAGAGAGTCGGTTGCGTACGGGTCCGGCGCGCGTCCCATCGCTGAAACGACCGCAACGACGCCATACCCCTCTTGCGCCGCCTCCGCAACGCGCCTGCGCGCGAGCGCGCGATGCTCGGGCGTCGCGACCGAGGTGCCGCCGAACTTGAGCACCGCCACGCGATCGCTCACGAGACGACGCCTCGCTCGACGAGTAGCTCGAGGATCTGCACCGCGTTCGTCGCGGCGCCTTTCCGAAGCTGATCCCCGACGCACCACAACGCGAACTCACGCGTCGGCTCGGGGCGAAGCGCGCGCAGCCGCGCAACGTGCACCTCATCAGTGCCTTCAACGTCGCGGGGCGTCACGATGCCCTCGTTGTGAAAGACGATAGACGGCGCACGTTCGAACGCAGCGGCGAGCGCCTTGACCGACGTCTCACGCTCGGTCTCGAAGAAGACGGCCTCCGCATGTGCGGTGCGTACCGGAACCCGCACGCAGGTTGCAACGACGTCGAGATTCGGCAATCCGAGCATCTTGCGCGACTCGTCGCGTACTTTCTGTTCTTCGCCGCTCTCGCCGTCGTCACCGAACGAGCCGATCTTCGGCACGACGTTCCGCACGATGGGCCCCTCCGCGCGATCGAACTCCTCGAGCGCGGCGCGACCCGCACCGCTGATCGCTTGGTACGTCGCGACGCGCACGCAACGCAATCCGGCCGCGTCACGCACGGGCGCTAATGCCGTACACAGAATGATTGCGGTGCAGTTCCCGACGGGAAAAAGACGGTGCTCCACATGGATATCATCCGGATTCACCTCGGGAACGATGAGCGGCACGCCGTCGCGCATGCGAAACGTCGCGCTGTTGTCGATGACGACGGCGCCTCGAGCTGCTAGCGCGGGAACGAACGCTTCGCTGGCATCTTCTCCGCCCGCAAAGAAGACGACGTCGAAGTTACGCAGGCTTTCCGTCGTCGCGGGCTCGACGTCGAGCGACTCTCCCCGAAAGCGCACGGCACCGGATCGCGCGCGCGATGCGAAAGCGCCGACGCGCTCTATCGGCAACGCGCGCTCCTCGAGCACGCGCACGATCGTCTCGCCAACGACGCCGGTCGCGCCCACGACGGCTACGCGAATGGTTCGGCCTCCTCTGACACGAGCGCATCGATTCCGACGACCAACCGATCCAAGGACACGACGCTGCGCACGGCCGCGAGCATTCCGGCGGCGAACGCATCGCGCGAGAGCGAGTCGTGCCGAATCGTAAGCGTCTCGCCGGCTCCGCCGAAGAGCACCTCCTGGTGCGCGACGAGCCCGCGAAGGCGCACGCTGTGTATCGGCACCTTCTCCCCGAATCCGGCCGCTGCGATTTTTTCTGCGGTAAAGAGCGCCGTGCCCGACGGCTTGTCTTTCTTTCCGTCGTGATGGAGCTCGACGATCTCGACCGTTGGGAAGAATCGCGCCGCCTCGCTCGCAAAGCGCATCATGAGCGCTGCGCCGAGCGAAAAGTTCGGAACGAGCATCGCTCCGATCTTGCGCGTTTCGGCCTCGCGCTCGAGCTCGGCGCGATCGAAGTCGCTCCATCCCGATGCGCCGATGACGGGACGCACGCCGGCGCGCAGCGCCGCGAGTGAGATTTCAAGACTCGACGGATACGTGGTGAGGTCGAGCAACACGTCGGGATGCTCCGCCTGCACGAGTGCGTCGACGTCGGTGTAGACGCGTTCTTCTTCAGCCGGCGCGCGCGCGAGACCGCCGGCATACTCTATGTCGTTCGCTTCGTGCAGAGCCTGTCGCGCAACGGTGCCCATGCGACCGAAAACGCCGGCAACGGCGACTCTAATCAACGCTCATGGCTGTCGAGACGGTTATATCTTTTCGAGTGGCGCGTACTTCAACATCAGCATCTTCTGGCCGACGTTCGGGAAGTCGATGGTCACGAGACCGTCGCCTCCAGCTCCCACGACGCTCGCAATCTTTCCTTCGCCCCACTTCGGATGACGGACGCGATCGCCCGCTCCGAGCTGCATGTGCATTCCCGCGCCGGCCGACTCGTGGATCGCGACCTCTCGCCAGCGCCCGCCGGCGGCACGCGGCAACGCGACGTTCTCGATCTCGAGGAAGTTCAAGCCGGGAATCTCTTCGAGGAAGCGCGAGCGCGGATAGGCGTAGCTGTTGCCGAAGAGCGCGCGGCGCTGCGCGAACGTCAGCGAGAGACGGTTCATCGCTCGCGTGATGCCGACGTACGCCAGGCGGCGCTCCTCCTCGATCGCGTGCTCGTCGTTCTGAGATCTCGAGTGCGGGAAGACTCCCTCTTCGAGCCCCGTGAGAAACACGTTCGGATACTCGAGGCCCTTCGCGCTGTGCAGCGTCATGAGCGTGACGTACGACGCATGGTCGTCGAGCGCGTCGACGTCGCTCACGAGTGCCACGTTCGAGAGAAATCCTGCGAGCGTCGGGTCCGGTTCGGTCGCTTCGTATTCGCGCGCGACGCCGACAAGCTCTTGGAGGTTCTCCAGACGCGTCCGCGCGTCGTTCGTCTCCTCGGCTTGAAGCTCGCGAACGTATCCAGAGCGCTCCATGACCGCGACGACGATCTCCGAGACCGAGAGACGATCGACCGATGCCCGCAGGCCGGCAATGAGCTCTGCAAAACGCTCCAGCTCTCGAATCTTCTTCGGAACTGCCGCGCGCAGGACGCCACCGTCAAAGATCGCTTCGCCGACTGACATCGACGCGGCGTCGGCCGCTTGAACGAGTGCGCCTAACGTCTGCTGACCGATGCCGCGACGCGGAACGTTGACGATCCGTTTGAACGCGAGCGCGTCGGACGGATTGAGCACGTAGCGCAGATAGGCAATGACGTCCTTGACCTCTGCGCGCGCGTAGAATCCCACGCCGCCGATGACGCGATAGGGAATCCCGTCGGAGAGCATCGCCTCTTCGAAAACCCGGGACTGCGCGTTCGTACGATAGAGCACGAGAAAGTCTTGATATGCGGCGCCGTCGCGTACGGACGCTTTGATCTGCTCGACGATGTAACGCGCTTCGTCACGTTCCGTCGCCGCCGGGTAGACGACGATCTCGTCACCGTCGCCGCGCTCGGTGTACAGCTTCTTCGGCGCTCGCGTGCGATTGTTTGCGACGAGCGCGTTGGCAGCATCGAGAATTCTCTGCGTGCTGCGGTAGTTTTGCTCGAGCGTGAAGACCGTCGCCCCTTCATGGTCGTTCTCGAAGCGCAGGATCATCCGATGGTCGCTGCCGCGCCACGAGTAGATCGACTGGTCGTCGTCGCCGACGACCGTGATGTTCCGCTGCTTCTCCGAAAGAATTTGAAGCAGGCGGTATTGCGGAGGATTGACGTCCTGATACTCGTCGACGAGAACGTACTGAAACTTGCGCTGATAGCGTTCGCGCACGTCTGCATCCGTCTCGAGCAGCTCGATCGCACGAAGAATGAGATCGTCGAAGTCGAGGCCGTTCGAGGCCGCGAGCCTGCGCTGATACTCGGCATAGACGTTGCCGTAGCGCTCGCCGACCGCCGTCGTCTGCTTTTCGTGATACCGCTCGGGGGAGAGCAGCGCGTTCTTCGCAACGTCGATTTCGTGAAGGCACGCGCCGACTGAGAGCTGGCGCTCGTCGTAATCGAGATCCTCCAGCACTTCCTTGACGAGCTGGCGCTGGTCGCCTTCATCGATAATTCCGAAGCCGGGCGCGACGCCGATGCGCCTGCCGTCGCGACGCAGAATGCGAACGCACATGGCATGGAACGTTCCCGCCCAAACTTCCCGCGCGCCCTCGCCGACCATGCGCTCGAGACGTGACTTCAACTCGCCGGCAGCCTTGTTCGTGAAGGTCAACGCGAGAATGCGATCCGGCGCGACGCCGAGTTCTTGCAAGAGATACGCGATGCGGTACGTGATCACTCGCGTCTTTCCGCTGCCCGCACCGGCGAAAATCAAGCAAGGGCCATCGGTATGACGAACGGCGGCCGCTTGTACGTCGTTGAGAGCTTCGGTCTCGAGGATCATGCGCGCTCACTTCGGCAGAGCGAGCGCAATGTCATCTTACAGCAGATTAACGCGCGATGGCGACACTCGATTTTTGGCGCACCGCTAACGCGTACGCCGCGGAGAGCAAGGCCAACGTCGATTCGGCGCCCATATTGCGATTCGCGCAGCCCTTGGCGAGCCCATCGTAGCAACCGCCGTCCGATTCCATGACGATGTTTTCGGTATTCGCGCCCTCGTACCACGCCATCGCTGCGCGCGCGGCGCGCCGGTGTGCCGAGTTTCCGGTCGCGTCGAATGCCGCGAGCTCGGCTCCGACCACGGCGGCTGCCTCGAGCGGCTGCTGATCGTAGCGGGCGCGTTTGCCGCCGCGCGGATACCATCCGCGGTTTCCGACGGGCACGAATATGCCGTTCTCGAACGCGACGCGCTCGTAAAACGCCAGCGCCGCGAGCCCTCCTTCGACAAAGCGGTCCTCACCGAGCACCGAACCCGCGCGCAGCAGCGCCTCGGGCAAACGGCCGAGGTCGTACGTCATGCAGCTTTGGAACCACGTCCAGTTCTCGCAGCTCTCCGACTTGAGGCGCTCGAGCGAACGCTGGCCCAGCGTTCTCAGTGCAGAAGCGAGCGCCGCCTGGTTCCCGGCTTCATACGCGTGCGCGAGGCCGAGCATTGCGTAGGCTTCCGACATCGGGTGCGCCAGCCAATCGACGGTGGCCGTAATGCCACGACGAAAGAGTCGCTGTGACACGCGCCGCCATCCCGCATCCTCAGCATAGCGAGCCGCGTACCCGAGTCCCCAGAGCGCGCGCCCGTTGCTGTCCTCCGTTCCCAGCTCGTCGAGCCAGCGGCGGTCGTATCCCATGAAGTTCCGGAAACGGCCGTCGTCGCGTTGAGCCTCCGCGAGATACGCCAAATAGACGGAGGCGAGACGTCGAGCGACCTCATCGCGCGGAAAGAGACGCAGGTAGGCAATTGCGACGATGAGCGCGCGCGACACGTCGTCGGTGCAATACCCAGTCGCGCGATTCGGAACGTTCTCGATCGCATGCTGAATCACGCCCACGTCGTCGGTCAGCGTTACGAGGTGGTCGAGCGGGCGTAGCGCGCGCGGCATTACGCCGTGCCGACGAGCGCGACCGCGTGAGACGGCACGAGCTCCGCGAAGAGCCGTCCGTACTCGGTCGCGACGTGGGGCCACGTCATCTGACGCCCGAAGCGATACGCGCGGCGTTCCGTTGCACGGCGCAGCGCGGGATCGTCGAGAAGCGCGACGATGCATTCGGCAATCGCGCGCGCGTCCTTGAACGGCACGACGAAACCGCGTCCGTACGCGAGCAGCTCTTTTGCGTACAGATACGGCGAGCTGACGATCGCCTTTCCGCATCCCACCGCGTACGCCAGCGTTCCGCTGACGATCTGCGTCGGATTGAGATACGGCGTAAGATAGATGTCCGTCGCACCGAGATAGCTGACGACCTCGTCGAACTCGAGATACTTGTCGACGAGTTGCACGTTATATTGCAAACCGTAGCCGTGCACGAGCTCTTGGAGCGACTCCCGGTACGACTCGCCTTCCTGACGTCGAACGACCGGATGCGTCTCACCGAGAATCAAGTAGAGCGTCTCCGGATGACGTTCGACGATCGAGCGCATCGCTTCGATCGCGTACTCGAGACCCTTCCCGCGGTTGATGAGCCCGAACGTCGAGATGACGGATCGCTCGCCGATTCCGAACGACGCCTTCGCCGTGAGCGTTCCTTGGAACGGCACGTCGGGAACGCCGTGATGGATGACGCGAAGCTTCTGCGCGGGAAT
The DNA here is from genome assembly GCA_030038335.1 of Vulcanimicrobiota bacterium. Classification (GTDB taxonomy): domain Bacteria; phylum Vulcanimicrobiota; class Vulcanimicrobiia; order Vulcanimicrobiales; family Vulcanimicrobiaceae; genus Tyrphobacter. The sequence goes on along the minus strand of JASHPC010000280.1, from coordinate 3,393 downwards.
GCGGTACACGCGCTCCAAGAGCTCGCGACCGGTATCCGAAAGCGCGACGACGCGCGCTGCGTAGTGGCAGAGCCGCCGCGTAACGTCGAGCATCTTCTCGTCCGGTTCCGGCAAGACGGTGTGCAGCGTGAGAACTGCGGGTTTCGTCAGCGCCGCGAGCAGATCGATGAGCCACTCTCCGAGATCTCCGCCGAAGAGACCGTACTCGTGCTGAACGTTCAGCAGCTCCGCGGGATGCGCGTTGATGAACTCGGCAGCGCGAAGGTGACTCCGATGCTCGACTTGGCTGATGCGAGCCACGACGCTCGGCTCGTACCGCCGTACCTCGCCGCCGGGCTCGTCGATCGCGACGATCTCGCTATGCGTGCCAAACTGCCGGTCGAATGCTTCGACCACGTCGCGCGTGAAGGTGGCGATGCCGCATTCCCGCGGCGGATATGATCCCAGGAACAGCGTTCTGGGTACGGCTCCGCTACGGAGCGTCTGGGACGTCCCGGCTATCATGCGCCTATTCTACCCCGGAAGCACGGCGCCTAACTAGCGGGAAACCCCCTGCTCGTCAGGATCGGTCGCTCAGCCTGCTTCCTTCCTCTACCTCGAGACCGTCTTCAACCGTATACCCGTGACCAACGACCGAACCCGCTCCGATTCGCGCTCCGGCCCCAACACGGACCCCCGACGCCAAGATTGACTCCTCCACGACTGCTTGCGGGCCGACGCGGACGTCGTCCCAGAGCACCGACTCCCGCACGACCGCTCCCGCGCCGATCCAGCAGCCTCGCCCGAGTACGACGTTCGGCCCGACGGTCGCGGTCGGATCGATCGACGTACCGGCATCTAGGTGCACTGGCTCGACGATCGATCGCTTGTCGCGAAGTTCTCGAGCGCCATCGCCCGTGATACCCGGCTCCACGAGAAGCGGCATAAGGCCGGAGAGCACGTCACGATGCGCGGTCAGATAGTTTTCCGGGCGCCCGAGATCGATCCAGTAATCGTCGGTGACGAACGCGTAGAGCCGCTTGCCGGATGCAATGAGCTTGGGAAACGTCTCTCTCTCGATGGAGACGGCTCGCCCGCCGGGAATCGCGTCGAGCACCTCGCGCTCCAAGAGATACGTGCCGGCGTTGACGTCGTTGCAGGGCGCAGCTCCCGGCGCCGGCTTTTCGACGAACGCGGAGACCGCGCCCTGATCGTCGTGCACGACGCACCCGAACGCCGACGGATCCGGCACGCGAATGAGATGCAGCGTCCCTGAGCCGCCTTTGCTCTCGTGATACTCCATCATCGAGCGCAGATCGAGGCTCGTGAGAATGTCACCGTTGAAGACGAAGAAACGGCCGGTGACGTGCTGCGCCACGTTCTTGAGCGCGCCCGCCGTCCCGAGCGGCGTCTCTTCGATTGCATAGGTGACTCGCATGCCGAGCCGCGAGCCGTTGCCGAAATAGTCCGTGATTGCCTTCGGCATGTAACCGGCGGCGAGAATGACGTCCGTGATCCCCGCTTCGTACAACCGCTCCATGCTGCGCGCGAGAAACGGCACGCCTGCAATGGGCACCATCGGCTTCGGCGTTCCGTAGGTGAGCGGGCGCAGACGCGTTCCCTCTCCGCCAACGAGAATGATCGCCTGCACGTCGGCCATAGACTAGCGTCGTTCCCAGCCCGGAATCAGGAAAAACTTCGGACACGTGTCTTGGTTCGTCGTCGCGTTCACGAGCGATTCGCCGCGAGGAAATGCAGCCAGGTCACGAGCGTCAATTGTCATCCAAACCTGCGTGAGGACCTCCCGTCCGTCGCGATCGACCGCGCACTGCAGCTGCAGCGACGTGACGTGCTTTGTCGCGAAGACGGCGGCGAAGCGTTGCATCACCGCGCTGTGCGTGACCGTGCGCCCCTCTGATGCAACGAGATAACGGCCGAACGGACCGTTCGCGACGTCGGCACGCATGGCGAGCTCCGTCGTGAAGAAAGCCGTGGGATCGAATTCGAAGCACTGCACGTGCTTGTCGTATTCGTGCGTCAACAGGTTGTGCGCGAAGTGCGGCATCACGGCGTCGAGCCGGCTTCGCAGTGCAGCCGAGATCGGCGGCGGCGCGTCGCTGCGATGATAGACGTCGCATCCCTTCGACCACCACGTTCGCAGCGGCACACCCTCGGCGATGAGCGCGCGCGGGCGCGACGCCCAGAGTCCGTGCAGGCCGATGAGGGGAGCGTGCGGCTGATCGGACGTGCATCCTTCGTCCGTGCTGCATATCCCCGGCTGCCACGTAAGCGCGAAGGTGTAGTGGCCGAAGTCGCCGTGCAGGCGAGGTGCAAGCGCTGCCAGGAAGAGCGCACCGGCGAGAAGAGCCGCTTTCATACAATTATATCGAAGAAACCGCAGAGCCGGCCTATTCTCCTGCGCGGCGCCGCAACTTGCAAGGGCCCGCGGTTGCCGTGTAGTATATCGGGCGGACGTTTCGTTTCGAAACGATCCCGGGTCGTTCAATGGTAGGACTGCAGACTCTGAATCTGCGTATGGTGGTTCAAATCCATCCCCGGGAGCGTGGCCCCATCGTCTAGAGGCCGAGGATGCCTTCCTCTCACGGAGGTGACGCGGGTTCGAATCCCGCTGGGGCTACATTTGGAAGCGCGCATTTGGCGCGCTTCCTTCGCATACTGGCTTTGTTGCGCGCTCCGAATGTCTCCGTCTGACTGTGACAGTTCGGACACAGCATACGAAGATTCTCCAGACGGTTGTCGTGCGGGTCGCCGTTGATGTGATCGAGCTGAATCACCAACTCGCGACCGCGCCACTCCGAGTGGCCACAGCCGCTGCATACGTTCTGCAGAAGCCCGGCTTCGAGGAGCCGCGCTTTGATGTTGCTTGCGCGTTTGCCCTCAGCAAGAAGCTTTGTAAGCGGCCACCGCTGAGCGCGCGCTCTGATCGCGCCGCGCTTTACCGCCAGCTGCCACGAAATCGCGGCAAAACCGAAATGCCGTCGGCAATCTTGATACGTATGCCCCTCTTCGTAATACCGTTGAATCGCATCCCAGTCATAACGCAGTCTCGCGCCTCGGTTCTGCCGCGGCGGCTGCGGGACGACGCCGCGCTCTATCGCCTTATACCATGCGGTGACCGTGAAACCGAATCGTTTGCTGCAATCGCTTAACGTATGACCGTCCGCAAGATACGCCGCGACGGCCTTCCAGTCGTACCTACACCTCGCCATGCGAAGATATTCGCGTGCAATTGTGCCGACTGGTATGCATTGTGCGCAGGGCGATAGTAGCAATGTAGAGCGCTTCTTGCCTGCAGGAGGGACGAGCGCCACACAAACGTAACGCCACTCTCTCTCGTCGATCGGGCACACGCGATCGCGTTACCGGCAGGCTCGATCGTCTCTATCCCCGCGG
>JASHPC010000279.1 GCA_030038335.1 Vulcanimicrobiota bacterium | reverse complement strand
TCGCGGTAGGAGTCGTAGTCATCGTAGCGCACGCCGGCGAGGTATAGGCCCTGCGGGGGTGCGTTCATGCCGGCTGCAGATCGGTGAAGCGCGGCAATGACGCCGGGGATCGATGCGGGGTCGCGACGCCCGTGGCCGCACTCGACGAGCGTCCCTGCAATCGTTCGCACCATATGATGAAGGAAACCGTTTGCGGTCACTGAGAGCCGCACGAGGTTGCCATGCGATTCGATCGTTATGTCGTCAAGCCGGCGCACGGTTGCGCCGCTCTCCGGTAAGGCGCAGAACGAGCGGAAGTCGCGTTCGCCGGTGAGGTGCCCGGCGGCCTCGCGCATGGCAGCGAGATCGAGCGCGCGCCTGACGTGCCACGTGTAACGCGCGAGCAGCGCCGACGGCTCGCGATCGTTGAGCACCGCGTACACGTACGTCCGGGTTCGCGCGGAGTGACGCGCGGAAAACTCAGCCGGCGCCTTCGCAACGTCGCGGACGCTCACGTCTCGTGAAAGGCACGTCTGCAGCGCTATGGCCAAGCGCTCGAGCGGAAACGGACGGGGCAAAGCAAACGAAATCACTTGTCCCGTCGCATGCACGCCGGTATCGGTGCGCCCGGCGCCGGTAATGGCAACGCGCTCGCCAAATACGTCGGCGAGCGCGTCTTCGAGAACGCCGGCAACGGTTCGCGCAGCCGGCTGGCGCTGAAAACCGTGGAACGCGGTGCCGTCGTATTCGACTGCAGCGCGTACGGTTGCGTTAGGCGACGGCGACGGGAACCTCACGCTTCTCGTCGAGATCGAGAAGGTCGGGCCACGTCGTGACGTCGGTTCGGTTCGGCGCAACCTGCGAGCGGAGCGCCTCGAATGCCTCGAGCGATCTGCCCTCCGGCCGGCGCGTCAGCCACTCGTGATTCCACTGCTCGATTTCCTGTACGGATTTCTTGCGGACGACAGGCGCGAGCTTCTCCTCGATCTCCGCGTCGCTCTTCGACGAGCGCACGATATCGAGCAGCTGCTCGCCACCGATGCCCAAGAACTGGAAGAGACCGTTGTCCATCGGACAGTCATAGCTGTATTCGCCGACGTTTCCGCGCACCACCGCCTTGGCTTTGTCGATCGTGCGTGCGAGCTGCACGACTCCGTGCACCTTCGCTTTCACGCTTCTAGGGTATTCTTTCGTTAAGTCCATACTCGACTCAACACGTGCGGATACTCGAGCGGTTTCGCCGCGTTACCCGTGCTGGCGCTGGAGCGGAAAGAGTATGACATCGCGCACTGAGACGTTTCCCGTCAGCAACATGGCGAGCCGGTCGACGCCGATGCCGATGCCGGCAGTCGGCGGCATGCCGTACTCGAGAGCGCGCACGAAGTCCCAGTCAGGCTCAGGAATCTCCTGGTCGCCGGCGGCCCGCTGTGCTGCTTGCGCCTCGAATCTCGCGCGCTGATCGTCGGGGTCGTTGAGCTCGGTGAACGCATTGCTGATCTCCATGCCCGCGCAGAAGAGTTCGTAGCGATCGACCAGCTCGCGGTCGTTTGCTTTTCGCTTTGCAAGTGGAGAGATCACGGCTGGATAGTCGGTGACGAACGTCGGCTGTACGAGATTCTCCTGTACGACGCGATCGAAAATCTTGTCCAGCGCGTGCCCGTGCGCGGGAGATGGCGGCAACCCCAAGTCTTGCAACGCGGATGCCGCTCCTTTCGGGTCAAGCAGTCGCTCGCGCGTCAGCGCGCCGCGGCTGTATTGCTCGATTGCGTCGAAGTACGCGACGCGCGCGAACGGCCGTCGAAACGCGATGACGTCGTCGCCGAAGCGAACGTTCGTGTCGCCGCCCGAAACGGTCTCGGCGAGCCGCGCTAGCAGCGCTTCGTTGAACTCGAGCATGTCATGCACGTTCCAATACGCGGCGTAGAGCTCGAGCATCGTAAACTCCGGATTGTGCGTCGTGTCGATGCCTTCGTTGCGGAAGATGCGTCCGATTTCATAGACGCGATCGATGCCGCCGACGATGAGACGCTTGAGATTCAGCTCGGTCGCGATGCGCAGCTGCATCGTCTGATCGAGCGCATTCGCGTGGGTCAAGAACGGGCGAGCGGCGGCACCGCCCGCAACGTGGAGCAGCGTCGGCGTCTCCACTTCGTAGAAGCCCTGCGCGTCGATGAACCGGCGCATCTCCGAAACGATCCGGCTGCGCTGCAAGAACGTCTCGCGCACGTCGGGGTTGACGATGAGATCGACGTACCGCTGGCGATAACGCTTCTCGACGTCCTGCAATCCGTGCCATTTGTCGGGAAGCGGCTGCAGTGACTTGCCGAGCACGGTAAGGTTGTGCACGTGCAGCGTCAGCTCGCCCATCTTCGAGCGAAACATGTAGCCACGAACGCCGATGATGTCGCCGCGCTCGAGGTCGTCCCAATCGGCGAAGGTGCTCTCGCCGATCTCGTCCTTGCGCGCATAGAGCTGCAGGCGCCCGGTGGCGTCCTGCAAATCGGCGAACACCGTCTTCCCCATCGTCCGTTTTCCAAGGAGCCGGCCGGCGACGCTCCACATCTCCGACGACGCGTCCTGCCCGTTCTCGAGGAAGCCGTACCGCGCGGCGAGCTCAGCCGATGTCGCGCCTGTCTCGTAGCGCGTCTGCTCGAACGGATCTCCACTGCGCGCTCGTAAGCGTTCCAGATGCTCGCGCCTCGACGCAATGAGCGCCGCCTCCGTCTTGCCTACGTCAGCGTCCAAAGATTTACGATGCTTTCTTAACCTTCTTTGCGCCGTTGTTCTTGATCTGTTCGATGCGATACTTGACGATGCCGCGTGGAGTCGTGACGTCGACGGTCTCGCCCTTCTTGTGTCCCATGAGCGCGCCGCCGAGCGGGGACTCGTTGGAGATGCGTTGCTTCGGCGGATCCGCTTCGGCCGAGCCCACGATCGTGAACTCGTACGTGTCGTCGTTCTTGAGATCTTTCACTTTGACGATGGCGCCGAGATGAACCTCGCCTGCAGCGTACTCAGACTCGTCGATGATGCGGGCATTCCGAATCATCGACTCGATGCGCAGGATGCGGCCTTCTATGAACGCCTGCTCTTGCTTCGCATCTTCATATTCGGCGTTTTCGCTCAAGTCGCCATATTCTTTAGCTTGGCGAATGCGATCGTTCACCTCGCGGCGATGGACGGTTTTCAGCTCGTCGAGCTCCAGTTGGAGCTTCGCAAGGCCCTCTTGCGTGAGGACGATCTCTTTGTCGTTCAAGTACAACACCTCAGAGCCGGGGTTCGCACGCTTGAGCGGCGTCCCCCAAATTGTCGACGCGCCCTCCCGGACGCTGGCGCGGTTTGTTCTGGAGGCCCATTTCTTACCCTGCTATGGGCGTCGGGCGTCCTCGCCAGAGTGCAAAAGCAAAGCCAAGCGCCACGCCGAGCCCCGCATACAGGCGCAACAGCGGTTCCTCGGTGGCGACGGAGAGGCCGAGCACGGCGAGAAGCAGGCCGCCGCCTAGTAACGGCAAGCCAACACCGGAGAGCAGTGCGGCTCGCTGTCCAAGGAAGCGCCGCACGCAGGCGAGGGCGCTGAAGGCGAAGAGCAGACCAAGGAAGAGCGAGCTTCCATTGAGGACCAGTGTGAGCTGGTCGGCGGCGGAGGGCGAAAACCCCGTCACGAGTTCGCAGATCGTTGCAATCACGGTGATGCCGGCGAGTGCCCAAAACGGCTCGTTGCGGCGGTCGAGCGTCCCGAAGACACCAGGAAGAACGCCGTCGCGGCCCATCGCGTAGACCGAGCGTGAAAGGTAGAGGACCGTCGTCCAGAGTGCGGAGAGTGAAGACGTCAGCACCGTAACGACGATCGCGACGCGCCACCAGTGACCGCCGAGCCGGTCGCCGACGTACGCGAGCGCGTCCGTCTGATGTGCTGCGATGCCCGCGACGCCGCCGAGCCGCAAGTACGCGATCGTGCAAAAGCCAAGGATGGCGACGGTGACGACCAAGCCCGTAATCCCGCCGCGTCCCGAAGCGCGCACGTCGCCTCGCACTTCTTCGCTCGTTGCCGCCGACAGCTCCCACCCGTCGACCATCCACACCGCCAGCGTCGCCGCAGCGAGAAATCCGGCAACCGTTACCGGCACTGCGCTCGCGTGTCCGTGCGTGATCGGCGACGCCTTGACATAGAACGAAGCGACGGCGCTCGCCGCGAGAACAGCGAGCTCGACGAGCAGCGCGACGAGCGTGACGCGCGTCGTCGGACGGATGCCCGCGTAGAGCAGCACGGCACTCGCGACGATCCAAATCGCGCCCACGATGGCAGACCAATGCGGATCCGCTTCGTGCGCGGGCGCGACGAGCGCCAGCGTGTAAAAGCCGACGGGCACTGCGGTCGCGAGCGTCGCGAAGAAGTTCGACAGCAGCAACAGCCACGCAGCATACGCGCCTGCGTGCGTTCCGAACGATTCCCGAACCCACGCGTACGAAGACCCGGCGTTCGGCGAAACGCTCGACAGCATCGCATATCCGATCGCGATGAGAAGCATGATGCCTCCCATCGCCGCAAGCGCAAACGGCGCTGCAATGCCCGCTGCCGCAACCATCGGCCCCGCTGTCGCCGCGAGCGAGTACGCCGGGCCCATCGACGCAGACGACAAGACGGAGACGTCAAAGAAGCGGAGCGCTTTGGGAAGCTGTCGCGCGACGCGCACCGCCGGGCTGCAGCCTAGAGTTTGACGACGCGCGGACGCAGCTGCAGTTCGTGCAAGAGCCGCTCGTAGTCGTCCGCAGAGATCTCGTCCCACTTCTTTCCGAGCAAGGCGACGAGCACGGCTTCGACGACGTTCGTGCCGAAGGATCGACCGGCGAAATCGGGCGTCGTCGTGATGAGCGTTGCAACGCCACGCATGCGCAAATCCTCGACGTCCGACCCGGTGACCGTGTTCGTCAGCACGACCTTCCGATCGAGCCGCGCCGGCATGAAGCGCCGCATGAAATGGAAGTCGCCCGCGATGATCTCGGCTTCTTCGTAATACTGCGGATACTTGGGCTCCGGCGGCTGCTCTTGCTTCTTGCCGGTTGGATAGAAGAACTGAAACGGCAGTTTACAGGCGTCGGGAAGATATTTCTCTGCCATCTCCTCAAACGTCGCGAGATCGCGCACGGGCTTGTCGAGATCGAGCGCAAAGATGAAATCGCCGAAGAGCACGTTGGCGCCGGCATCGACGAGTGCTTGCGCCATGCCGAAGCGATCGAGGGCGCTCACCATGAGAACCTTCTTGCTACGCAGATCGATCCCGAGCTCCTCGCGCATAAAGCGCACGGCCTCGCGCTCGAGCGTGTTCTTGAGCCCGCTTCCGTCGACGACCGGCGTCGTCTTCGCCGCTTCCAGTAACCGAAGGCCGTCGCGCAACGCATATCGCTTTGTTCCGGCATACAAATAGACGTCGATTCCGCCGAGCCCGATCGCGTCGACCTTGCCGTCTAGTTCGCGTACCTTTGCGATCGCGGCATCGAGTTTTCCGTCGACGCCGGTTCGTGAGACGTCGAACTCCTCGCCGAGCAGTGCTACGCGCGCGCGATGATCGCGCGTCGAGGAGCCGAGCGAGACGGAGACGACGGTCTTCATGCCGGGACCCGTGCGCGTCGCTCGCGCGCCGCCTCGCGCGTCGCAGCAATTTTCTCCGTCGTTACCGCAGCGTCGAACGCGCGCATTCCCGCAAGCTCGAAGCCGCAGCGCTCCGCCATCGCTTCCATCGCAATGACCTTCTCGAGATCGATACCGCGTCCGAGCGTGTAACTTTCTAGGCGGTCCTCGAGCGCGAGCACCATCGTCTCGCTCATGCACGCGAGGGCCGTGCGTGGCGGAAGATTGAGGTCGAACTCCGTTCCCGGCTCGCGCACGCGCTCGAACCGCGGCGTGCCGGGCACGAGCATATTTCCGCCTTCGGTGACGAGCACGTCGGGACGAAGCGTCGAAACGCGCCGGCTCACGTCGTGTGGCAGCGACAGCTCGCACACGACCGCTCCAGTCTGCAGATCTTCCGGTTCGATGACGTCCTGCGTCGACGACGTCGCAGTAAGAACGAGCTGCGCGCAGCGAACGGCAGCAGCAACGTCG
>JASHPC010000278.1 GCA_030038335.1 Vulcanimicrobiota bacterium | reverse complement strand
AGCCAAGGAAACAGTGGCGGAACGATGAGGACGACATTCATGACGACAACGAAGGCGTACATTGCGCCTAGTGTTAGCGTCGTCCAAATGACACGACTTCGCTCTGCTCCCCGTACGGCGGCAATGGTGACGAGAACGCATAACAATGGGAAGAGCGGTTCGAGCACGTTTGCTGCGAAGTTTTGAGCGGTGCCGTTGAGTATCGGCGAATACGGGTCGACGAAGCCTGAGTAGCCCGCGACCACGAATGCGAAACCGTCGACGAGCGCAAAGGCGGCGGTAAGATACGAGAGTGCCGCTAAAACGCGGCGCGTCGCATTCACCGGATGGGCAAAGAGCAGCGCATAAATCGCCAGCAGCGGGAAGAACACGTTATTCCCGATCACGCTAACGGCGTTACCGGCGATTTCTAGCGGAAGCCACGGAAAGATGAACGTTCCCGACGAGAGAACCTCGCCGATAGGCCAGAGCGCGAGCGCAACGCACAGAACCCGCGCCTCTGCGCTCTCCGGACGCCGCCACGCAAGGACGCTCGCGAACGCCAGCATCCACAGACCGCCGGCAAAGAGAAACCATGCATCCCAACGGACGTACCAGCGCACCGGAGTGAATGAAATCGTTTCCGTATTTGCACCCCGGAGAATCGACAAGCGCACAGTTTGGCCGGCAAGCTCCGCAGTATAGAATCGGTACTTTTCCGTATTTGAGAGCGCACGCAGATCGATCTCGTCTTCTGCGCGTAGGCCGGCGCGTGCCGCGACGCTTCCCGGCGCGACGCTCGTCACGCGATAGACGAACGGCGTCTTCGTCGTCACGAAAGAATAGCCGGCCGGATAACCGTAGCAGTAGTACGCGGAGATGAAGCACAGCAGTACGGAGCCGATGGCGAACGCGCAGAGTGCGAGCAGCCATCGGCGCCAACGTGTACGCATGCTTCAGTTCGCCGCGCGCGCTCTTAACGCATCGTCGAGACGTTGCTGTAGCTCGTTCATTCCCGCCAGCAGCGTGCGCGTCGCTAAGCGCACTTCTTCCATTGCATTGCCGGCTATGGGCTCGATTCCGCGCGCAGTTGCTAGGACGTCGATAGCGCCCGCGACGCTATGCGCAAGCTGACCGATCGCCTGCGACTCGTCCGGTGCATACGTCTCGCCCGAGCGCTTCGGTCCAAGCACGAGCGCGCCTATCAATCGCCCGCGCGCAACCATCGGATAGGCGTAGTCGCCCTCGATGCTCGTCTGGAGCGTGTGTAAGTCGAGCCGCTCGTGGCGAGCGCGCAGCGCAACGAGTGCCGGGTCGTTCTCGCCGATGCTGCCATACGTGCCTGAGCTGTCGTCGAGCAAGATGCCCGCAAATGCGGCGTCCGCGTGTTTCGAAAGAACTGCCTCCGTTCGAGCCAACAGCACGTGCCGCTCCGTGATGTACGGCGCCTCCGCTGCCATGCGGCGAATCGCTTCTTCGTCCTGACGCCGCTTACGGAAAAAGACGTTGTCGACGACGTGCTCGACGCGGCCCTGCACGAACCGAATCGAAAAACCAAGAACGAGTGCAAGCGCACCCGTTACGGCGAGATTGGCTGAGTGGCTCGTGCTCTGCATCCAATCGGAGAGCGCCCACTCGACGAGGACGAAGATGCCCACGAGCACGACGGAGACGCCGGCGAAAGTCGTAGCGCGATTGAGAGCGAAGCCGATGTCAAGCAGACGCCGATTGAGCAGCGCGTACGTCATGCCGAGCGGCGCAACCAGCGTGCAGACTGTTTGAATCTGAACGATCGTCAAGCCATACGCAACACCGGGAATCACGACGAGAACGCTTGTTGCGGCTAAGGACGCGTAAAAAAACCCGATCGTCGAGAGCGTCCACGTGAAGCGCGTGCGCTCCGCCCCACGCAGTGCGGGAATAGTCGCGAGCGCGCAGAGGAGCGGAAGCAGCAGCTCCGCCGTATTCAGCGTTACCGTGAGAGGACCATAGAATAGCGGGCCTGCGGGATCGATGAAACCGTTCCAGTCAGCGACGCACGACACAACTCCCCATACAAGCGCGAGCGACGCGACAAAATAGGACAGTGTGGCGAGCACGCGTCGAAGCGTTCCCGGCGGACGTGCGAAGAGCAACGCGTAGACGGCGAGCAACGGCAACCCCACGTTGCTAAGGACCTGACCGAAGATGTTGAGAGCAAACTCTAGACCAACCGAAGGTAGCTCCAGGTTACCGTTCGCAATCATCTGACTCTCAAAGACGAGAACCAGCAGCACGCAAAGGACTCGGGCCTCGGGATTCTCGGGCCGTCGCCACGCGAGGAGCGCCGCGAAGAGTAACGCCCAAAGCGTGCCGATGACGAAGAACCACGCGTGCCAGGGCATGTACCAGCGTCGCGGCATGTACGTTATCGTCAGGTTCTGCCGGCCCCGTGTGACCGGCAGGTGCACCAACTGCCCTGAAACGCCTCCGTTGAAGAAGCGATAGCGCATCCCGGGCGCAAATAACCGCGAGTCGATCACGTCTCCCGGCCGCAACCCGCTCTTCGCCGCAGTGCCACCTGGAACGACGTACGTCACACGATAGACGAACGCAGACGTCGTGGGAAAGGCGTACCTGACACCGATAGGCGCACCGAAAAACAGGTAACCGTTCGTGACGGCATACACCTCGAGCAAGATTCCGAAGAGGCAGAGCGCCAGCAACCAGCGCCGCGCGCTCAAGGAACTAATCCTTTCTGCTGCTCCAGCACCTCGGCAAAGCGTTGCGGAAGCTGTCGCAGCTCTTCGCCGAGCGCGGCCACGCTGGCGAAGATGTCTCCTAGCGGCTGATCGTGCTTTGCCGATAGGACGTCCAGAGCGGCGGCCACGCTATGCGCAAGCTGACCGATCGCCTGCGACTCGTCCGGAGCATACGTCTCGCCGGAACGTTTCGGTCCAAGCACGAGCGCGCCTATCAATCGGCCGCGCGCAACCATCGGATAGACGAACTCTCCCTCAATGCTAGTTTTGATCGTGTGAAGATCCAGAACAGCGTGCCGAGCTCGAAGCGAGACGAGTGCGGGATCGTTCTCGCCGACGCCACCGTATGTCCCATTTCTATCATCAAGAAGCGTTCGTGCAAAGGACGCATCGGCGTGGTCGGAAAGAACCGCGGTCGTTCGCTCTAGCAACACTTCGGCGTCAGTGATATACGGTGCCTCACGCGCGAGCGTTCGAATCGCTTCCTCATCTTGCCGCCTCTTCCGAAAGAAGACGTTGTCGACGACGTGCTCGACACGCGTCTGCACGAAACGGATGGAAAGGCCTAGAGAAAGCGCCACTGCTGCAGCAACGGCGAGATTCGCCGAATGGCTCGCGCTCTGCAGCCAGTCGGAGAGCAACCACTCCACGAGAATGAAGGCTCCGACCAAGACGAGGGAGACTCCGGAGAAGATCGCCGCGCGATTGAGCGCGAAGCCGACGTCGAGTAACCGCCGGTTGAGGAGCGCATACGTCATGCCGAGCGGCGCAACGAACGCGGCGATGTTGAAGAGCTCGTAGGAGAGAACGAGCGTACTTCCGCGTGAAGTGCCGGGCGCAAGGAATGGGATGCTGAACGCAATCGCTTGGATGACGTAAAGAATTCCTACGGTGCCCGCGCTCCACGCGATGCGGCTTCGCGCTTCTCCACGCGCAGCACGCACCGCAGCCCACGCGCAGGCCAAGGGCAACGCGTATGCCAGTGACTCCCAGGCGAAGTTCCAGTCAGGCCCGTACGATTGCGCGACCCATGGCACGGCTCCGGTCCACGCCATGACCAGACGCGCGATTTCATACGCGAGCACCGCCCCAGCAGTCGCATATGCTATCGCCGTCAGGACGCGACGCGTCGTCGAGAGAGGATGCGCGAAGAGTGCCGCGTAGGTCGCGAGCAGCGCGGCCGAAATCAACGTGAGCGCATTTCCGACGTTCGCCGCTACGAGATCGGCAAACGGCGATTGCGTGAGCCAACTGCCTGGCTGTAGCCCCGATCCTCCCGGATAGAAAGCCAATAAGAGACAGAGAGTGCGCGCCTCAGGTGAGCCCGCGCAGCGCCACGCGAGGAACGTCGCGAAGCCGAGCAGCCAAAACGATGCAACGCACCAGAGCCAGATATCCCATCGCCACGCCGGCTTGCCACCCGCGACGAACGTTAGCCGTATCGTTCGACCATTACGGGAAAGGACGACGGGAATGCGCTCGTGCGGGTGAACGCCGGTAAGCAAACGATAGCGCTCGGCAGGAGAGAGCGTGCGCAGCTGAATCAGATCGCCCGCGCGTAAGCCGCTCTTTTGCGCGGCGCCACCAGGATCGACGGAGACCACCTGCACGAGGGCCGGATTCTGCACGCGATCGACTTGAAGTCCTAGCGCGGACGATGCCTCGATGTCGTCGGTAAAGAGGCTCCTCGCGTTAATCGCGATGCAGCAAGCGCAGACTGC
>JASHPC010000277.1 GCA_030038335.1 Vulcanimicrobiota bacterium | reverse complement strand
ATGCCGAGCTTCTCGTGTCCAGTTGCGAGATCGACGATCGCCGATGAATACTGAGCGAGCGCCGTCAGTCGCGGGTCATCGCGATAGAAGTGGGGAGCGCAAATGTTCTCGTGCTCGCTGAACTGCGCGCGGTAATAGGCTGCGCGCGCGGCATCGATCGGCACGAAGAGTTCGGAGAGGAGAAGAAGGCCGAGCCGTGCGTCGTCGCGGATCGTTCCCCAGTCGACGCTCGCGGCGTACTCTTCGGCCTCGGCAAGCTCTTGCCGCGACCACGTCGGCTCGCGGCGGCAACGCGCGAGCTCCGCACGCTGTGCGGCAGCGATCGCGCGCCAAGCATCGCTCGTCGCGTATTTGGAACACTGGCGCAGAAACCGAAACGCGTTGAAATAGTCGCCGCGCAATGCGTACGCCCAACCAACAGCGCGCAACGCTTGAAAGCGCCGCTCGTTGAAGTCCGCCGGCCACTCGACGCCGCCGAGTTGCCGTTCGATCTGCGAACACGCCTCCGGAATGTAGATCTCACGGGCGAGGATTGCGAGCGTGCTTGTCGACCACGCGCGAATCTCCATGTGCTCTTCGCTATTCGGGTCGATGCGAGTGAGGAGCTCGATGATAACACGCGCTTGATCGCGATGACGCGCCTCTTGGTCGAAGATGCGGCTTTCCAAGTAGAGGGCCCGGAGTTGCCCGCCGGCAGTCGGCAGCGCGCGTATCCGCGGCAGCAACTCACGCGCCGCATTGGTGCTGCGCTCGAAGAGAAAGCGTACGGCGCGGTAATACGCGACGTTCGCGTCGAGGGCAGCGTCCGAGAGTTGTAGCGCGATCGCTGCGGCGTCGTCGAAGAGCAGATCGGCAAGATCGTAGTTTCCGATCTGCGCGTAGGCCTGCGCGAGCACCATCGCGCGGCAACCGGAAAGCGCGTCATTACCCTTCGGCGTCGGTTCGAGGAGCGCGATGGTCGCGGGAGCGTCATCGTGCTGAAGGTACGCGCGCGCCCGCATGATGGTCGCCTCGAGCGTGCGGTCCGGGCTCCGGTCGTAGAGGCGCGCGGCGTCGCTATAGCGCCCGGCGTGCCAAAGCTCGCTCATAGCGGAAAGAAGCGCCAACTGCTGGGCAGTAGGCGGCCCCTGCCGGTTGCGCGCATTCATGGAACTGGGGTTTCCGTTGAAGATGGCACGGTGCCTGTGCTATAGTTGGCCGGTTGTTATTTCGCCCTCCCGGATGGGGGCGTCGATGGCTCCGCAGGGGGTTGCAGGCTAGGAAGGCAGGCGGCCGGGGTCAGAAAGGGGGCCTCCCTAATGTCCGTCATCAGCATGAAAGAACTCCTCGAAGCGGGAGTCCACTTCGGTCACCAGACTCGCCGCTGGAATCCGAAGATGAAGCCGTACATCTTCCAAGAGCGCAACGGCATCTACATCATCGACTTAGCGCTCACCGTACAGAAACTCCGCGAAACCTACGAGATCGTCAAGCAGATGGGCCGCGAGGGGAAGATCATTCTTTTCGTCGGCACGAAGAAGCAGGCCCAGGACGTCGTACGCGAGGAGGCCGAGCGCGCGGGCGCGTTCTTCGTGAACCAGCGCTGGCTCGGCGGAACGCTCACGAACTTCGCGACGATCCAGAAGCGCATCAACCGGCTGCGCGAGCTCGAGAACATGAAGATCCAGGGCGACTTCGACCGGCTTCCTAAAAAGGAAGTCGCGAAGCTGCAGGAAGAGATGGGGCGCCTCGAGCGCTTCTTGGGTGGCATCAAAGACATGCATCGCCTTCCCGACGCGCTCTTCATCGTCGATCCTAAGAAAGAGCGCATCGCCGTACTCGAAGCGCGCAAGTTGAAGATTCCGATTATCGCCGTCATCGACACGAACTGCGATCCGGAAGAGATCGACTATCCGATTCCCGGGAACGACGACGCGATTCGCGCCGTCAAGCTCATGGTGAGCAAGATCGCCGACGCGATTATCGAGGGCAAGACCGAGACGGAGAGCTCCTACGAGGCCTCGCAAGCCTACGCCGATGGCGAAGGGTACGTTTATAGCGGCGAAGAGCCGGCATACGCGCCCTCTGGAACGGCTGAGTAGTCAGATGGCGTATCAACCAAAAGCCGAAGAGATCAAAAACCTTCGGGAACTGACCGATGCCCCGATGATGGATTGCCGCAAGGCGCTCGTCGAAGCCGAGGGCAACGTGGACCACGCAAAACAGCTTCTCCTCGAGCGCGGGGCTGCCCAGGCGGAGAAGAAGGCAGAGCGCGTGGCGAACGAGGGACTCGTGGCCAGCTACATCCACTCCGGGGGCAAGATCGGGGTGCTCGTCGAGGTCAACAGCGAGACCGACTTCGTCGCTCGTAGTTCGAAGTTCGCAGAGCTCGCGCGCGACGTCGCGATGCACATCGCCGCGATGTCGCCGAAATACATCGATCGCGCGTCGGTGCCCGCTGACGTTGTCTCTGAGGTCCGCCGCGAACTGCAAGCTGGCGTTCCTGCGAACAAGCCTGCCGACGTGGCAGCGAAGATCGTCGAAGGCAAGCTCAACAAGTGGTACGAGGAAACGGTGCTCCTCGACCAGCCGTTCGTGAAGGACGGTGACATGACGGTCGCCGATCGGATCAGCGCCGCCGTCGGCGCGCTCGGAGAGAACATCCGCATCCGCCGCTTCGCGAAGTTTGCGCTCGGAGAAGAGTGAGGGCCGCTTGGCCGATCGCACGTACTCGCGCGTCCTGCTGAAGATCTCCGGCGAAGCGTTTGCCCAGAACGGCATCGGCATCGACGTTGCGCGAACGCGCGCGATGGCTGAAGAGATCGCCGACGTCCGTCGGATCGGCGTCTCGATCGCGATCGTCGCCGGCGGCGGCAATATCTTCCGCGGAAAAGTGCACGAAGACGCGGGCATGGATCGTGCGACGGCAGATTACATGGGGATGCTCGCGACCGTCGTCAACGCGCTCGCGCTGCAGGACGCGCTCGAACGCATGAACGTGCCCTCGCGCGTCCAAACGGCGATCGCGATGCACCAAATCGCGGAACCGTATATCAGAAGAAGAGCGATACGCCACCTGGAGAAGGGGCGTATCGTCATCTTTGCGGCGGGAACGGGAAACCCGTATTTCACGACCGACACGACCGCCGCGCTGCGCGCCGTCGAAGTGGGGGCGCAAGCGATCCTCAAGGCAACCAAAGTCGACGGCATCTACTCCGCCGATCCGTTGAAGGATCCCGCGGCGACCCGCCTCGATCGCCTCGACTACATGGGCGTCCTGCAGCGCGGCCTCGAGGTGATGGACTCGACCGCGATGGCGCTCTGCATGGATAACAATCTTCCAATCATCGTATTCGACATGAGCGTTCCCGGCAATATTCGCCGGGTCATAGAAGGCGAATCCATCGGCAGCTACGTCGGGGCTTCTGTGTGACGCTGTGTCATGAGTGACCCATTTTTCAAAGACGTCGAGTCTAAAATGAGCAAGTGCGTGGAGTCATGCCGCGCGGAGCTAGCGTCGATTCGCACGGGACGCGCGAACGCGTCCTTGCTCGACCGCCTTCACGTTGAAGCCTACGGCCAGGAGATGCCGCTCAAGCAGGTTGCGGGCGTTACGACGCCCGACGCGCGCACGATCGTCATCACGGCGTGGGACAAAAACGTCGTCGGTGACATCAGGAAGGCGATTGAGAAGAGTGATCTCGGGCTCACGCCCAACATCGACGGCACGACGATCCGCCTGATGCTTCCACCGCTGACGGAAGATCGCCGCAAAGAGCTCGTGAAAGTCGTGAAAAAGAAGGCGGAAGACAGCCGCATCGCGGTGCGCAACGTTCGCCATCACGCACACGACGGCGTGAAAGCGCAGCTCAAGCACGGCGACATCACCGAAGATGACAACAAACGCATGACCGAGCAGCTGCAGAAGCTCACCGACAAGTACGTCAAGGACATCGACGGCCTTTCGACGGCCAAGGAAAAAGAGATTCTCGAGATATGAGCGGGACTCGTTCGTGACCGATCTGGTCATGATGCGCGATGTCGAAGCTCGGTACGCGCTGCGCGGAAAGGCGTTGCGCTACACGGTGCTCTCGCCGGTGGGCACGTGGCTGGGCAAGGGCGCTTTGCGAGTTCTGCGCGTGCGTGAGGAATCGAATGCAGAGCAAGGAGAGTACGTTGACCTCGTCCTTGGCTACGACACGTACGAATAACCCGATAACGACGCGGCGAGTCGTCGTGGGGCTCGTCCTGGCGGCGATCGGCTTTGCGTGCATGATCCTGCCGTGGACGTTCGATCTGCTTGTTCTCGTCATCGCGCTCGTCTGTCTCTACGAGCTCAACGCGCTCTGCGAAGTGAAGGGCCAGCCGCTCGAGTATCCGGTCGCGGTCTTTGGGGTCTTCGCGTATGCGGCACTCGCGACGGTCGGCGCGCTTCACAAGTGGGAAGGCGTGCTCGTTGCGGCGATCGTCATCGCGGCGTCGGCGTTCGGCATGTATGGCGAAGAGTACGGCTACTTTGCGCGCACGGCCAACACGCTGCTCGCCGTGCTCTACATCGGCAAACTCCTCACGTACTTCATCTTCATCCGCCAGATTCCGGACGTCGGGTTGGCATGGACCGTCTACGCCGTCGTGCTCGTCGCGCTGAGCGACATCTTCGGAATGTTCGTCGGCACCGCAATCGGACGCCACCCGTTCACACGCATCTCGCCGAAGAAGACGATCGAAGGATCGGCTGGGTCGCTCGTCATCGTGGTCGCGATCGCAACGGCGTGCGCTGCGATTCCACAGTTGCATCTACTTCCGTGGCAGGGCGCCGCGATCGGTCTGGTCACGAACGTTGCCGCGCAAGCCGGCGATCTCGTCGAATCCGCTCTCAAACGCGACGCCGGCGTGAAAGACGCAGGCTCGGTCATCCAAGGTCACGGAGGTATGCTCGATCGGTTCGATTCGTATCTCTTCGCCGGTGCGGCGTTCTTCGGAACGCTCCATATCGTCGGGCTTTTGCAGCTGCGATGAGCCGGCGGCGCGTTGCGATCCTGGGTTCGACTGGGTCGATCGGCACGCAGGCGCTCGACGTCATCGGACGCTTCCCGGATCGGTTCGAAGTGGTCGCGCTCGCAGCGGGCAAGAACGTGGAGTTGCTGCGCGAACAGGCGCGCCGCTTCGACTGCCCGATCGCAACGACCGCGGAAGACGGTCCAGCGGGGCTCTATCGCGTCGCCGTCGAGAGTGGCGCCGGCATCGTGCTCGCGGCAACCGACGGCGCCGTCTCCTTTGACGCAGTCTTCGCAGCCGCCGAGCGCGGCATCGACATCGCCGTTGCGAATAAGGAGCTCATCGTCGCAGCCGGCGAGTTGCTCGTGCGTCTCGCGCGCAAGAGTGGCGCAAAGATTCTTCCCGTCGACAGCGAGCACTCTGCGATCTTCCAATGTCTCGTCGGCGAAGATCCGAGCCGGATCGAACGGATTCTATTGACCGCGTCCGGCGGGCCGTTTCTCAACGCATCGCGTGAGGAGATAGAGAGCGCGGCCCTCGAGGCTGCGCTCGCGCACCCGACGTGGCGGATGGGTCACAAGAACACGATCGACTCCGCGACGCTCATGAACAAGGGACTCGAGGTCATCGAGGCATCGCGGCTCTTCGGCGTCTCTGCGGAGCGTCTCGGTGTCGTCGTGCATCCGCAGTCGATCGTGCACGGCTTCGTCGTCTTCACGGACGGAAGCGTCAAGGCTCAACTCGCCGCTCCCGACATGCGCCTTCCCATAGGCTACGCCCTCGCCTACCCCGACCGCCTTGTCTGGGGTAGCAGCGCTGATAGGCTTACGCTCCTGGGCGCTAAACCTGGCGCTGCCGCGCTGGACTACCATTTTCAGCTCCCGGACTGCGAGCGTTTCCCCTGCTTGCGCCTCGCGTTCGACGCTCTCGATCGTGGCGGGACTGCGCCTGCGATCCTCTCGGCCGCCAACGAAATTGCTGTAGAAGCGTTTATGGAAGGGAGAGTACGCTTTGGGCAAATCCCCGATATCATCGAGCACGTGCTCGAAGAGGTCGAAGCAGGCGAGCTGACGCTCGACGGAGTTCGTGCGGCCGACCGCCGGGCGCGCGAGCACGCCGAAAGAATTGTTGGAAAGGTAACGACGTAAAGGAATCAATGCCGCTTCTTGCTACGATCGTCACGCTGGACGGAATCGGAAAGGTCGTCACCTTTCTCGTCATGTTGTCCGTGCTCATCGTTTTGCACGAGTTCGGACACTTCATCTTCGCGCGCCGCAACGGCGTCCGCGTCAACGAGTTCTCCGTCGGAATGGGTCCGAAAGTCTTCGCTTGGAAGAGCAAACGAACGGGAACGCAGTATTCGCTGCGATGGCTGCCCATCGGTGGTTACTGTGCGATGCACGGCGAGGACGCAAAGGTCAGCGAAGCCGAGCTGCAACGCGATTATCGCGACGAGCCGGTGCCCGCTGCCGACAGCGATAACTTCCAGTCAAAGTCGCCGTGGCGAAGGCTCGCAATCATCATCGCCGGGCCGATCGCGAACTTCATTATCGCCTATTTCATCTTGCTCTTCGGGGCGCTTGCATTCGGCGTCGAGAGTCCGACGGCGACGCAGCCAGTCGTAGCGGACGTCGTGAAGGGCTCGCCGGCGGCCGTCAATGGCCTCAAGCCGGGAGATCGCATCGTCGCTTTCAACGGTACGCCGGTGACGGGTGGGGATAAGCTCGTCTCCGACGTCAACGGATCGTTGGGAAAGCGCATCACGATCGATTACGAACGAAACGGCGTGCGTTACGAGTTCGACGTGGTGCCGGTTCGCTGCGCGTCATTGCAATCGAACGTTCGCGCCGACGAGCGAAATAAAGGGTGCATTGGATTTTCGCCGTTCCCAGGCTTCGTACGCGTCCCAATCGGGGACGCCTTCGTCGCCAGCGCACAGGAGTACGGGGGCATCGCAAGCAACGTCTTCGGTAGTTACGGTATGCTGGTCACCCATTTCGCCAAATACTCGCGCCAGGTAACCGGTGTCGTCGGCATGGGACAGGCGGCAGCGACGATTCAAGATTTCGGCCCAGGCCCGTATCTCACGCTCGCGGCGACGATCTCGTTTGCACTCGGCGTCTTGAATTTGCTGCCGATTCCCGCACTCGATGGTGGGCGTGCGGCGTTCATCGTCGCCGAGTTGATCCGACGCAAGCCCGTCGATCCGGAACGCGAAGGCATGGTTCATTTGGCTGGATTCGCCGTGCTCATCGTATTGATGCTCGTTCTTGCGGTGCACGATATCTCGCGCATCGCATCGGGACAGGGGGTTTTCTAACGTGTTGAGGCTGCGCCGCAAGAGCAAGCCGATC
This sequence comes from Vulcanimicrobiota bacterium, assembly GCA_030038335.1. GTDB lineage: Bacteria > Vulcanimicrobiota > Vulcanimicrobiia > Vulcanimicrobiales > Vulcanimicrobiaceae > Tyrphobacter. The sequence continues at coordinate 1,519 of JASHPC010000277.1, read as the reverse complement.
TTCCTTCAGAACAAAACAGGGAAGGCGGATGCGAAGTCGGTGTGGATCGGCGGCGATAACCCCGTCGTCGTGCAGTCGATGACGACGACCGACACGGCGGACGCCGACAAAACGCTCGAGCAGGTCTACGGCCTCGCGATGGAAGGCTGCGAGGTTGTGCGCGTGACGGTGAAAGACCCGCCCGACGCTGCCGGGCTTCCTGCGATCGTGCATCGCTCGCCCGTACCGATCGTCGCGGACATTCACTTCGATCACAAGATGGCCCTCGCAGCGATAGAAGCGGGCGTTGCAAAGCTGCGGCTGAATCCGGGCAACATCCGCGACCCGAAGAAGGTTTCCGAAGTCGTGGAAGCCGCGAAAGCGCGCGGCATTCCGATGCGCATCGGCGTTAACATGGGCTCGCTCGCGCCCGATCTCGAAAAGACATTGGGGCATTCGGCGGAGGCGATGGTCGGCTCCGCAATTCGCCACGTCGAAATCCTTGAAGAGCACGGGCATACGGACATCGTCATCTCGCTGAAGGCGCACGACGTAAACACGACGGTTGCCGCGTATCGCCTGATGGACAAGACACTGCGCGAGCGCGGTACGCCGTATGCGCTGCATCTCGGCATCACGGAAGCGGGAATGTTGCGCGACGGAACCGTGAAGTCGTCGATCGGGCTCGGGATTCTGCTCTACGAAGGCATTGGCGACACAATTCGCGTCTCACTCGCGGCGGATCCCATAGAAGAAGTGCCGGTTTGTTGGGCGATTCTCAAGTCGCTCGGACTGCGCGAGAAGGGCTTCGAGATAACGGCGTGCCCGTCGTGCGGCCGCGCAGAGATATCCGTGCTTGCGCTCGGCGAGCAAGTAGAGAAGATCGCAAAAGAGTACAGCGCGCCCGTGAAGGTCGCGGTGATGGGCTGCGTTGTGAACGGACCGGGCGAGTCGAAGATGGCCGACGTCGGCGTCGCCGGCGGTAAAGGGAAGGGCGCGATCTATCGCGCAGGCGAGCTCGTCGGCACGTACCCGGAAGATCAGTTGCTCGACATGCTCCGCCTTGAGATTGAAAAAGTCATTGCCGAGAAATATCCCTCATACGCACATGAAATCACTCTGTCAGCACGCGCATAATACGAAGGACCGTATATGACCTATAGCGCGCCTTCGATCCGAGCGCTATCGTTCACCGGCGTCGTCGCACTCATCGCGTCGCTGGGGACGTTTCTCTCGCGCCCGATTGACGTCGTCGTCGACGGAGCGCGCATGGACAGTGACGTTCCCGCGGTGACGACGGCCCATAACGACGTCTACGTGCCCTTGCGCTCGATCGCAGACGCGCTCGGCGCGCGTATGATCGTCGATCCGAAGTCCGGTCGCATCATCGTGATACGAGGAAGCGACGCGCTGAAGATTCGCACGGGTGACGTGCACGCGACGCTCGACGGCATGCCGATGACGCTCGACAAGGCTCCGTTTGACGTCCGCGGCCGAACGATGGTGGGGTTGCACACGGTAGCGCGCGCATTTGGCGTTC
>JASHPC010000276.1 GCA_030038335.1 Vulcanimicrobiota bacterium | reverse complement strand
GAAGACGAGCATCAACTGGAAGAGACCCGTGCCCTTGCCGCGATCGCGCGGAGCGAGACACTCGGCGAGGTAGAGCGGCACGACGACGCCGATGAGCCCGCCGCTCATCCCTTGCAAGAGCCGGCCACCGACGAGCTCCCAGAAGCCGTGCGACAACGCGATGAGCGGGACGCTGATGCAGAACATGATCGCGGTCGCAATCATGAGCCTGCGTCTTCCGGCCCAGTCGGCGAGCAGGCCGGCAAAGAGCACGGAGATCACGCCGCCGAGCAACACCGCGGCAACGATAAAGGAAAGTTGCGAGGGTCCGAATCCGGAAGTCGCCGTGAGATACGGCAACGCGCCCTGAATGATTCCGACGTCGATCCCGTAGAGTAAGCCGCCGAATCCCGCAACGACTAACAGCAGACGGTTATAGGCGGCTCCTCGGAGTGCGGCCATGTCGCCGACGCCGTTCCGCGCCTTGCCCCGCCGTCCCCGCACGATGCCTCGACCCTAGGCGTTCTCGCCGAATCGCGCAGAGGACATGCGCGCAATGCTCTCTCTTGCATTTTCGGCCGGGATGCTCGGCATCGAAGGGTACGTCGTTCGCGTCGAAGCCGACAGCTCGGCGGGAACGCCAGGCTTTGCCATCATCGGCCTCCCGGATCGCGCGCTCAACGAAGCGCGCGATCGCGTGCGCAGCGCTATCTTCAACTGCGGCTTCATGTATCCGGCAGGACGCCTTCTCGTGAATCTCTCGCCTGCGGACGTTCGCAAAGAAGGCCCTGCGTTCGATTTAGCAATTGCGCTCGCACTGCTCGGCATCGACGAGCAAGTTCCACGAGAAACGCTACGCGGTTTCATCGCGCTTGGAGAGCTCGCGCTCGATGGCGCGGTGCGCTCCGTCAACGGCATTCTTCCGATGGTGCTCGGCGCGCGCAACGCCGGATTTCGCAGCCTGATCGTGCCAAAAGGCAATGCCGGTGAAGCCGCGCTCGTCAACGGCGTCGAGCTCTATGCGGTCCAGTCACTGCGCGAGGCCGTCTCCGTCGCGCTCGGAAATGGCGGAGCTTACCGCTATCGCGCGACCGCGCGTCCCGATCGCGCGACAAGCGATGCAGCGCGCGGCGACCTTCACGACGTACGCGGGCAACTCGCGCCAAAGCGCGCCCTCGAAATAGCGGCGGCGGGCGCGCACAACATACTCTTCGTCGGTCCGCCCGGCTGTGGAAAGACGATGCTCGCGAGCCGGCTTCCGTCGATCATGCCGCCGATGACGCGCGACGAAGCCCTCGAGGTTACGAAGATTTATAGCGTCGCGGGGCTGCTTTCAAATGAAGCCGGCGTCGTGCAGTCGCGCCCCTTCCGCTTCCCGCATCACACGATCAGCCAGACCGCACTCGTCGGAGGCGGCACACCGGTGAAGCCGGGAGAAATCAGTCTCGCCCACCATGGCGTCCTTTTCCTCGACGAGCTTCCCGAGTTCTCGCGCAGCGCAATCGAAGTGCTGCGTCAGCCACTCGAAGACGGGACGGTCACGATCGCGCGCGCCGCGGGCACGTTCACGTATCCCGCACGCTTCGCGCTCGTAGCGTCGATGAATCCATGCCCGTGCGGACAGCGCGGCTCCCGAGCGAGTGAGTGCCGTTGCGACGATGCGACGGTGGCTCGCTACGTGAACAAGCTCTCGGGCCCGCTTCTCGACCGAATCGACTTGCAGATCGACGTCGCGCCGGTACCGTTCGACGACATGGTGCGCGTCGACGGCGCCGAGCGATCGAGTGCAATCCGCGCTCGTGTCGTTGGTGCGCGGGAACGCCAAGAGCACCGGTTTCGCGGTACCTCTCTTCTCTGCAACGCACAGATACCGCCTGGAGCAATGCGCCGGTACTGCGCCCTCGGTGACGCACCAATGCGCATCCTCGCACACGCGAGCGCGAAGCGACAGTTCTCCGCTCGCGCGCTCGACCGTATCGTACGCGTCGCGCGCACCATCGCCGACCTGGCAGGCGCCGGCGACATCGCCTCCGAGCATGTCGCCGAGGCAATCACGTATCGCAGCCTCGAGCGTTTGGAACCGCGGCGCTAACAATCATAGTACTCACCGGCGAAACTTCGCGTCACCTTGGCTCATATTGCGCACAATGCTCAAGCTCCGTGAGGTCCTTCGTGATCGTTTGCTAGACTTTCACGGGATCTCATCAAGGATATCAGCAAGATGGTGCCGTGAGCGGTCGTCGCTCAAAAAGCTGTCACCGCTTCTCGCTCGATCACTGCTCCGATCTTTCTCGACGCAGCCTTCCTTTCGACAATATCGACACGCCAATGAAGCACGTCCTCCAGGAAGCAACCTCTACCAACGAATTCATAAATACCCATGCGGCGTTACGGATCAATGCCAAGCGTTACGTCCACGTCACTTTCCTCGTTTGCTTGACCGCGAGCGAATGAGCCAAAGATCGCAACGTGGGTTACACCTCTGTGACGCAACTCCATTTGGTGCTCTCGCAACGTCTTCAGAAAGTCTTCCAACATTCTGTCCACCGTTCCTATTTGCGATGAGGGCATCCCGGCCAGCAGCAGGGCCGCCGCATCCCTTTACGCATCTTATCGAGGCCGACGGTGATACGGCGCTTTCTCGTCTCCTCTTGCTTCGCAGACGTGACCCAGCATATCCACTCGTTGCGCGCAAGTGGTGTAATACTAGCCCATGCAGCCTTCACGACACGATCGGAGTCGATCGCACTTCGGAAGTCCGCCGGAATCTTGTGAACCGGTCCAGGTCTATTACCCTTGGTCATGAACTCATTATAACGAGGTGTCCAACTATTCGATGTCAGAGGCGATCATCATTGAACGCCTCACCTCAGATGACTGGCGGTTGTGGCGCGAGCTGCGCCTCGAAGCGCTTCGCGAGGCATCCTACGCATTTTCCTCGACGCTTGCCGACTGGCAAGGCGAACGGGACAGCGAGGTTCATTGGCGTCGACGGCTTGATACCGTGCCGTTAAATCTTATTGCGTACCTCGATGGAAAGCCGGCAGGGATGGTGAGCGGAACGGAACCGTCCGCTGACGCGTCAGTCGAGCTGATTTCCATGTACGTTGCGCCATTTGCGCGCGGCGCTGGCGTCGGCAATGTGCTCGTAGACACCGTCGTAGCGTGGGCTGCGAAGCAAGAGGCTACTCGCGTTACGCTCGCAGTCAGGGAGGCGAATAGCGCGGCGATAGGCCTCTATCGTAGAAACGGATTCGTGGAGGTTGGCGGCGCTGATCCAGATGAGCGCATCATGGTACGCACCGTCGAGAGTGCATCTTAACGTTGGCGACGACGTTAGACACGCCGCGACTGATCCTGCGTAGCTGGATCGACAGCGACGTTGAGGCGTGGGCTGACATGAATGCCGACCCGCGTGTCATGGAGTTCTTCGTCGAGTCAACGCCGCTTCAGCGTTCGCGGGAACAGGCGACGCGGATGCGCGACGACCTCGAAAGGAACGGTTACGGCTGGTGGGTGATCGAGCGCCGGGACGCGCCGGGTTTCGCCGGCGTCGCCGTACTCGACGTTGTGCGCTGGGATGGGTTCGAGCCTCGCCATGAAATCGGCTGGAGATTGCCGGTTCACGCGTGGGGACAAGGTTTCGCAACGGAAGCGGCACGCGCTGTCATGCAATACGCGTTTGACGTGCTCCAATGGCCCGAAATCATTGCCATAACGTCGCGCTTGAACGTGCGATCGATGCACGTCATGGAAAGACTCGGCATGGTACGCGACTTTGGAGGTGACCTCGAGCATCCGCGCATACCGGTGGGGCACCGTCTACGGCCGCACGTCCTCTACCGGAAGTACCGTGCATCCTAACACAGAGCCCTGATCGCGGACTGCTTGCAACGAACGACGGCAACGCAATTTAAGCGCTTCCCACAAGGCGCCGTTTGCTGGGCCACGAACTCTGCTCGCGGGGCATTGCAACGATCATGCGCAACAGTACCGTAGGACAACTTCCTTTCGGCGACGTCGTCGAGCAAGGCTTAAGAGACCTTCGGCAACGGCTTTCGTCCGTTCCGGCGCTTCTGGTTTCTATCGGTGCCTCGCGCCTGCAGGCGTGCGGCATAGAAGTTGTCGATCCGATCGTGCAACCAGAGATCAAGCTCTACCTGAAATTACAAGAAACGTTCGGTGACGCTGCGCACTCTCGTTACAACGCACTGATTCGCGGTCTCGTTAGCTACGAACGAGCACTCGAATGCGCGCGCTAGCAGATCGTTCAAGACTCGAGTCGTTTATAAATGCCCTCGCCAAACACACCGTCAACGACACGACGCTCTATCTCACTGGCGGCGCAACGGCAGTATTCTACGGATGGCGGGGAACGACGGTTGACGTCGATATCAAACTTGTCCCCGAAGATGACGCCATCTTGCGCGCCATTCCCGGCATTAAGGACGACTTATCGATTAACGTGGAGCTTGCCGCACCCGACCAGTTCATTCCAGTACGAGAAGGCTGGCAGGAACGAAGTCCTTACATAACGCAGGTTGGGCACCTTGTCGTGCGCCACTTCGAGCTCTGCGCACAAGCGCTTGCAAAGATTGAGCGCGGGCACGAACAAGATCGGCTCGATGTCGCCGCTATGCTTCGCTTGCAT
>JASHPC010000275.1 GCA_030038335.1 Vulcanimicrobiota bacterium | reverse complement strand
CCGGTATGATTTGCGGGTCAACTACTAGAGGAGCGTGAACTCCTGGCTCCTTGCGAGTCGGGGTTGACGTTGGGGGAACCTTCACCGACGTCGTGCTCGTCGAAGACGGGCACGGCGTCGTCGCGTCGCTGAAGATAGCGAGCACGCCTCGCGCACCGGAGAACGCGGTTCGCGACGCCCTGCAAGAGGCGGTGAGCGATCCTGCGACGGTGCAGTGGATCGGTCACGCGACGACGATTGCGACCAATGCGTTGCTCGGCCAAATCGGCCTCGAGCTTCCACGAGTCGCACTCGTGACGACGGAGGGCTTTCGCGATCTCGTCGAGATCGGCCGGCAGAACCGTCCTCGCGTGTACGATCTCTTCGTCGAGCGGCCGAAAGCGCTCGTCGCTCGCGACGATCGCTTTACCGTTCGCGAGCGCGTCGATTTTCGCGGCGACGTTTTGACGCCGCTCGACGAAGCTTCGGTCGACTCTGCGTGCGAAGCGATCGCCGAACGAAGCATCGGCGCAGTAGCGGTGTGTCTGCTCCACTCGTACGCAAACGACGCGCACGAGCGGATCGTCGCAGAACGAATACGAGAACGTTGCGGCGCGTCCGTCGTCGCGTCGGCCGAAGCGAATCCCGAGTATCGAGAGTACGAACGTTTCTCCACGGCACTCGTGAGCGCGGCGCTCTCGCCGATCGTCGGCAGGTATCTCGAGAGACTCGAGCGCGAGATTCGCACGCTCGGCATCGCGTCTCCGCTCTACGTCATGCGCAGCGACGGCGGCATGAGCGACGTGCACACCTCAGCGTCGCGTCCCGCATCGATCGTGGAGAGCGGTCCCGCGGGCGGCGTCATCGCGGCCGCAGATCTCGCGCGCGCTCACGGCGTTCGCTACGCGCTCTCATTCGACATGGGCGGCACGACCGCGAAGGCGTGCAGCATCATAGACGGCACGCCGGAGATCGTCACCGAGTACGAGGCAGCGGGAGCCGCGCAGAGTGGGCGCGCGATGAAAGGCAGCGGGTACCCGGTGCGCTACCCATTCGTCGATCTCTCCGAAGTCAGCGCGGGCGGTGGGACGATCGCATGGGTCGACGAGGCGCGCTCCCTGCGCGTCGGACCGCTCTCTGCGGGTGCGGATCCAGGGCCGGCGTGTTACGGCCGCTCCGAGCGTGCGACGGTTACCGATGCGAACGTCGTGCTCGGACGGTTGCCGCAACGTCATCTGCTGGGCGGCGCTTTCCCGATCGACGCGGCGCGCTCGCGCGAAGCGATCGCGAGGCTCGCAACCGAGATCGGACTTGGCGTCGAAGCGACGGCCGAAGGCATCGTGCGCATCGTCGACGCGCAGATGGCGAAGACGCTCCGCATCGTGACGATCGAGCGCGGCTTCGATCCGCGCGATTTCACGATCGTCGCGTTCGGAGGCAACGGATCGCTTCACGCCTGCGCGCTCGCGCGCGAGCTTGGTATCGATCGCGTGCTCGTTCCGGTGCATCCCGGCGTCTTCTCCGCGTACGGCTTGCTCGTCGCCGACGTTTCGGCGGCGCACGTCCGGCCGGTGCTGCGCACGACGCGTGACGTGACGCACGCCGAGCTCGAGGCGGTCTTCGACGCACTCGAAGAAGAAGGGCGAGCGTCGCTTCGCCGGCAGGCCGCGCCCGAAGCAGCGCTGCAAGTGACGCGGCGCTACGACGCGCGCTACCGAGGGCAGAGCTTCGAGCTGACGATCGAGCACGACGAGTCCCTCGCTGCCATCGAGCGCCGCTTTCACGACGCTCACCGTCGCCGATACGGATATGCAGCCGAAGACGAAGCGATCGAGCTCGTCAACGCGCGCTCGACAGTTCGAGCGACGCGGCAAGCGATGCAAGCCGTGGCGCCCAAGGCGACGTCGGAAGCGGCCGCTTCACGTCGCGTCTTTATGGATGGCGAGTTCGTAGACGTTCCGGTGCGCGCGCGCGGCGCGCTCGCAGCCGGAAGCGTTCTTTGCGGCCCTGCGATACTCGAACAGTACGACTGCACGACGTACGTCGATCGCGACTGGACCGCGCGCATGCTGGACGACGGCACGATCTCGATGGAGCGCGGGCGTTGACGCGGCTCGATCCGATCACCGCGGAAGTCGTGAAAAACGCGCTCGCGTACGCGAGCGAAGAGATGGGCATCGCCGTCCGCAACAGCGCCTACTCGCCGAACATCAAGGAGCGGTTGGATCACTCCTGCGCGCTCTTCGATCGCCGCGCGCGTCTGATCGCGCAAGCGGAGCATATTCCCGTGCATCTCGGCAGCCTGCCGTGGGGATTGGGCGCGATGCTCGCGCGTGGCGAACTCTCCGGTGCAGCGATGCGCGAAGGCGAGATGTGGATCGCGAACGATCCGTACGTCACCGGTACGCATTTGAACGACGTCACGGTCGTGCGCCCGATCTTCTTTCGCGAGCGTCTCGTCGCGTTTGCCGCAAGCAAGGCGCACCATACCGACGTCGGCGGTGCGGTTCCGGGATCGATGTGGCCGGAGGCGACGGATCTCTTCGGCGAGGGACTCGTCGTGCCGCCGATGCGCTTGGTCGATCGCGACGAGCCGGTAGAGGGCACGTTTGCGCTCGTCTGCGCAAACTCGCGAACGCCATCGGCGCGCGCGGGTGATCTGCGCGCGCAGATCGCAGGAAACTACACGGGGGAGCGACGCGTGCTCGAGCTTTTCGAGCGCTACGGCCTCGACGTCGTCGAAGCGGCTTTCGAGCAGAGCCTCGACGATTCGGAGACGCGTCTGCGCGCGGCGCTTCGCTCGTTCGGCAACGGCGTCTTCGAAGCAGAGGATTTCTTGGAGGACCTCGACGGGAAGCCGTCGCTACGCATCGCCGTTCGTCTCGAACTGCGCGACGGAAGCGTGCGAATCGACTATTCTGGAACCTCGCGACAGGTGCGCTATCCGATGAACGCCGTCTTCGGCGTTACGCTCTCCGGCGTTCATTACGCGCTGCGTGCGGTGACCGATCCGACGATTCCGATGAACGAGGGATGCTTTCGTCCCGTCGAAGTACGCGCTCCCGAAGGAACGCTCCTCAATCCCATACGCCCTGCGCCGGTTTCCGGCGGAAACGTCGAGACGAGCGCGCGCAACGCCGACGTTCTCTTGGAAGCGCTTGCGAAAGCTGCGCCCGAGCGCGTTCCGGCCTGCAGCGGCGGCACGATGAGTAACGTTCTCATCGGCGGAGAGCGCGACGACGGAACGCTCTGGGCCTTTTACGAGACGAATGGATGCGGAATGGGAGCGCGTTCGTCGAGCGACGGCCTCTCCGGCGTTCAATGTCACATGACGAACACGCTGAACACTCCGATCGAAGCAATCGAGCGCGAGCTGCCGCTTCTCGTCACGCGGTACGAGATCGTGCGGGGCACCGGCGGCGATGGACGATTCCGCGGAGGCGACGGGCTCGTGCGCGCGATGCGGCTGCGCGAGGGCTCGGCGAGCGCGTCGGTGCTCGCAGACCGGCACACGCTTGCACCACCGGGCACTCGCGGAGGCGCAAATGGCACATGCGGAGCACATACGTTGCTGCGCGGAACGAACGAAACGAAACTTCCCGCGAAGGGCACCGTGCGGATGGAGCGAGGAGATACGCTCGTCGTACAGACACCCGGCGGCGGCGGATACGGAGGAAAACTGTCATCGTGATACCGGCACTCGTCTTTGCGGTTGCGAGCATCGTTCGCGCACCTGCGGCGGCGTCGACGTTGCGCGCGGTCGTCATCGTGAGCCGTCACGGCGTGCGTTCACCGATCTCGCCCGCGCGCGTCGCGGCATTTGCGGCGCAGCCTTGGCCGGCGTGGGACGTTCCGAACGGCTACCTCACGCACCACGGCTATCGTTTGATGGTGTTGATGGGGGCGTACTATCGCGCCCTCTACGCGGCGCAGGGGCTCTTCCCGACTGCTGGATGCCCGGCGGCGAATGGAATCTATTTCTATGCAGACGTCGACGAACGCACGAAACAGACGGCGCGCGCGCTCGCGCAAGGGATCGCGCCGAACTGCGGCGTTGCCGTCCACGCGGCACCCGGGACGCGCGATCCGTTCTTCTATCCGCTGCCAGAGAAGAAGCGAACCGACTCTGCGACCGCTATGGCAGCACTGCAGGGCTCAATCGGCGACGATCCGAGTGCGATACTGTCGGCGTACGCGTTGCCGCTCGCACGGCTGGAGTCCGTGCTCGGATGCGCGCACGGCGAGTGTACGCAGATCAGCGACGTCCCTTCGATTGTGCGCGGCAGCGATTTCGGTGGCTTGCCTTACGTTGCGGGCGGTGTCGCCGTCGCGACGACCGCCGTCGACAATCTCGAGCTCGAGTACGCAAACGGTTTTCCCGACGCGCAAACCGGATGGGGCCGCCTCGACGAACGGACGCTCGAGAGCCTCTTGCCGCTTCTGCATCTCGGTTTCATTCTCGATCGCGGCGAGCCGTACGCGGCGCGTAGCGAAGGCTCGAACATCCTCTTTCACGTGCTTGCGACGATCGATCAAGCCGCGACTGGAAGGCGCAACACACAGACGCGAGCGCCGCTGCGGACGCGCTTCGCGGATTTCGTCGGACACGACACGACGATCTTCGACATCGCGACGATCCTCAGGCTGCATTGGTTCTTGCGAGGGTATCAACGCGACGACCTTCCGCCGGGAGGCGCGCTCGCATTCGAGGTGCGCGTGCCGGCGAACGGCGGCGAGCCATTCGTCGACACGTATTTCATGACGCAGTCACTGAATCAGATGCGGTACGCGACGAGACTTACGCCGCACACGCCGCCGGAGCGCGTTCCCGTCTTCGTTCCCGGCTGTCCGAGCCTCGACTGCCCGCTTTCGGATTTCGATCGCGCCGTGTCATCGAGCATCGACCGCGCGTACGTCTTTCCGTGGTAGCGCGCAGGCTTCTCGCGACGCAATGGGAATAGGGTTGCGCTCATGCTGATACTCGCTGCGGCGGCGCTCGCGGTTGCAAGCGCCGCTCCCGTTGCGGCGCCGGAGACGCCCGACGCCGTGACGCACCACGTCATCACAATCGGCGGTCGCGTCCTTGCGTACACGGCTCGCGCGGGTACGATCGTTCTGCGCGACGCGCAAGAGCATCCGACTGCGAGCGTCTTTTACGTGGCATATACGCTCGACGGCGGCATGCCGTCGACGCGCCCGGTGACGTTCATGTACAACGGTGGCCCCGGCAGCTCGACGATGTGGCTGCACATGGGCTCGTTCGGGCCTATGAAGGTTCCGACTCCGGGCGACGCGCTTAGCGGACCGCCGCCGTACCAGCTCGAGGAGAACCCCGACACGCTGCTCGACAAGACCGATCTCGTCTTCATCGACATGCCGGACAGCGGCTTCGGGCGGATACTGAGCGCGGGTAAACCGTCGATGTTCTTCGGCGTCGACGAAGATGCACAGGCGTTCGCGCAGTTCATCCAGCGCTACATCACGACGTTCAGCCGCTGGAACTCTCCGAAGTTTCTCTTTGGGGAGAGTTACGGCACGACGCGCTCGGCAGCGCTCGTCGACGTGCTGCAGCAGCAAGGCATCAACGTCAACGGCGTCGTGCTGCAATCGTCGATTCTCAACTTCGGCCTCGACTACGGCGACCTCATCGCAGGCGGTGACTGGGGATACATCTTCAATCTCCCGACCGAGACCGCCGTCGCGTGGTATCATCACGCGCTGCCTGACGCGCCGGCGGATTTGCAGAGTATCCTTCCACAAGTCGAGCAGTTCGCGCTCGGCGAGTACTCCGACGCACTCACGAAGGGCGCGTCGATCTCGAAGTCTGAGTTCGACGACGTCGCAGAGAAGCTGCACCGGTACACGGGGCTCTCGGTGTCGTACATCCGAACGTCGAATCTGCGCGTGCCGTACTGGCGTTTCGACACCGAGCTGCTGCGCGACCAAGGTCTCGAGATCGGTCGCCTCGACGCGCGCTTCGAAACGACGGTGATGGACCGCGCCGCGAGCGCCCAGCCGTGGGACCCTACGGACGCCGCAATCGACGCGCCGTACACGACGGCCATCAACGAGTATCTGCGGCGCGATCTCGGGTACGATACGCCGCTCCTCTACCGAACCCAGATCTATGACATCATCTACGCAAATGGCGGATCGTGGGACTTCACGCATCGTGGAAATCCAACGACCGACGTGACGCCCGATCTCGCCGAAGCGATGACGATGAATCCTCGCTTGAAGATATTCTCGGCGAACGGATACTTCGACTTTGCGACGCCCTTCTTTGCGACCGTCTACACGCTGCAGCATCTCACAATCGATCCGTCACTGCGGAGCAATATCACATTCGGCTTCTATCCGACGGGCCACATGATCTACCTCGACTCGCAGGCTCTTCACCAATATCACGACGACCTGGAGCGTTGGTACGACAACGCCCTCGGGAGATAGCGCCTTGAAGCACGCACGGATCGCCGCCGCTCTCGCGCTGTCGTGGATTGCTCTGCCGGGCACGTCGTCCGCCGCGCCAGCGGCGCCCACGATCGCGCTTCTACCGCCCGACGCGGTGACGCACCACACGATCGTTCTCGGCGGGCGCACGATCGCGTACACGGCGCGCGCGGGCGTCATACTGCTCCGCGACGCGAATCAGAAGCCGCTCGCAACGATGTTCTACACGGCGTACACGGCCGGAGACCCGCGAACGAGGCCGGTGACGTTCTTTTACAACGGAGGCCCGGGAAGCGCGACGATTTGGCTGCACATGGGATCGTTCGCGCCCGTGCGGGTCGTCATCACGAACGGCGGCATGACGCCGCCGGCGCCGTACAGGCTCGTTTCGAATCGATACTCGCTGATTGACAAGAGCGATCTCGTCTTCGTCGATATGCCGGCGAGCGGTTACGGCCGGATATGGCCGGGCGCGGACGCAAAGAAGGTCTTCGGGAGCGACAACGATATCTCGATGTTCGCGCAGTTCATCGAGCGTTACCTGACGCGCTTCGGACGCTGGAACTCGCCGCACTTTCTCTTCGGCGAGTCGTATGGAA
>JASHPC010000274.1 GCA_030038335.1 Vulcanimicrobiota bacterium | reverse complement strand
TCGGCGGGATGGTTGAGCCGGTCAAGACGCTGTTGCCCGCCGTCGATTGGGCGTCAACGTGTGCAGGCCCGGAAAGCACTTGGCCTCAGAGTCTTCGCACGGCACTGAGCATCTGTCTGGACTCGCGTTTTCCGATCGTCATCTTCTGGGGTCGCGACCTCGTCCAGTTCTACAACGACGCGTACGCGCACGACATTCTGCGCGATAAGCACCCCGCGCTCGGTCAGCGTGCACGTGATTGCTGGGCGGAAATTTGGGACCGGATCGAACCTCTTCTTGCGACGGTCGTCAACGATGGGCAAGCGACGTACTCCGAGAATCTCTACCTTCCCGTCGTCACCGCCGGCGTCCCCGAAGAGCGCTATTTTACTTTCTCGTACAGTCCGATCAAGACGGAGAACGGAGTCGGCGGCGTCTTCTGCGCGGTTACGGAGACGACGGCCGGCATCCTCCGCGAGCGAGAGGCGGCGCAACGCGCCGAGGAGCTTCAAGAGCTCGATCGCGCCAAGACGACGTTCTTCTCAAATATAAGTCACGAGTTTCGCACGCCGCTTACGCTCATGCTGGGCCCGCTCGCGGAGCTACAGGGAACTGCGGATGACACGCAGCTGCCGCTCGTCGAGTTGGCGCGCCGTAACGCACTGCGCTTGTTGAAACTGGTCAATGCACTCTTGCAGTTCGCTCGCCTCGAAGCCGGGCGCGCCGACGCTGCGTTCTTTGAAACGGACCTCGCCGAACTGACGAAGGATCTGGCTGGCGCGTTCCGTTCTGCCGTCGAGTCGGCTGGGATTCAATTCGACGTTCGCTGCGACCTGACGCAGAGCGTTTTCGTCGACTGCTCGATGTGGGAGACGATCGTCCTCAACCTTCTCTCGAACGCGTTCAAGTTTACGCTCGAGGGCAGAATCGGGATGGAGTTGCACGCCGTCGACGGCTCCGCCGAACTCGTGGTTTCGGACACGGGCGTCGGAATACCGGCAGACCAGCTTCCGCACGTTTTTGAACGCTTCCATCGAATGACGGCGCAAAAAGCACGCTCGCACGAAGGAAGCGGGATTGGGCTCGCGCTCGTCGAGCAGCTCGCGCGGCAGCACGGCGGCACCGTGCACGTCGATAGCACCGTCAACAAGGGAACGACGTTTCGCGTACGCATTCCATTCGGCTACAAGCACCTGGACCCACGGCTCGTTCACACCGGTGAGGTACCGTCGCGGACGAGCTTGGTCGAACAATATCTTGCCGACGTCGCGGCGACGACCGACGTAACCGGCCATCGTGCGCAATCGGAGCCGGTAACGCTTCCGAGGTCTGCCAATCGCCGCCGCATCCTGCTCGTCGACGACAACCGCGATCTGCGCGACTACGTGCTCCGCATTCTCTCTCCCTCATACGACGTCTTTACGGCCCGTAACGGATACGAAGCGCTGCGCGCTGCTGGGAACGAACGCTTCGATCTCATCATCTCCGATGTCATGATGCCTGAGATGGACGGCTTAGATCTCTTGCGCGCGGTGCGAGGCGATGAAACGTTAAAGGCGACGCCCTTTATCTTTCTTTCAGCGCGCGCGGGCGAAGAGGCCGTCGTGTCGGGATTGCAAGAAGGCGCCGACGACTATCTCGTCAAGCCATTTTCGTCGCACGTGCTTTTGACGCGCGTCGCCGCGCAGCTCGACAGGCAACGACGCCAGGAGACGCATTATTCTCGGGGTAGCGTAAGACGCTGGCTCCGGGAGTCCCAAAGCGAAGCGACTGTTCATCCGGTTTTTCGCGCCCTCGCAGATCAACTTCCAATCATGATTTGGTTGCAGGACGCCGCGGGCGCTCTCACCTTCACGAACAAGGCATGGCACGACGTGCTGCACTTGCCGCAAGGAGAGCGATCGCATACGACGGCTGCGTGGAAATCCGTCGTTCACCGGAGCGACTTTGCAGCGGTCGTGCCAAGGATCGCCGGCGCATTGCGCGAGCGGCCGGCGCCTTTTGACTTCGAGCTACGGTTAAAGCCGGCGGATGCCAGCGAACGCGCGTATCGCTGGCACTTCGCGCGCGCGACTCCCTATTTCGGTGAAGACGGACGTTTGATCGGCTGGATTGGCTCGATCGTGGACATACACGACACGCGTCTGCGCGAGCAGACTGAGCGCGATCTTCGCGCTGCGGCCGATCAAGGCGAGCGCAACTTTCACGCTATTGCCGACACCGCTCCCGTCATGATGTGGACGGCCGACGCGACGGGGTGGAGGACGTGGTACAACCGGCAGTGGTACGACTATACGGGACAGACAGCCGAGGAGGCCGCCGGGTGGGGTTGGCAACGCGCGCATCATCCCGAAGACTTTCCGAGCATGATGCAGGCCTGGACGCGCTCGATCGCGAGCGGCGAGCCATTCGAAATGGAGTTTCGCCTGCGGCGCGCTGACGGTGTCTTTCATACGATGCTCGCGCGAGCGAAGCCGATTCACGACGATCGTGGCGAAATCATCCGATGGTACGGAAGCGACGTCGACATTCAAGCGCAAAAGGAGGCGCTCGAACGCACGGAGCGCATCGCTGAAACGCTTCAAAGCGTGTTCTTGCCGCGCCAGCTTCCGCATACGCCGCTCATGCGCTTCGACGCCGTCTACGAAGCCGCCGAAAGGCACTCGCTCGTCGGCGGCGACTGGTACGAGATTACGCAGCTGCCCGACGGCCGATGGCTCGTTGCAATCGGCGACGTCACCGGACACGGTCTGAGCGCTTCCGTCATCGCCGGCACGCTGCGACAGGCCGTCGTCGACTTTGCGATCGAGAACCAAAGCCCGTCGACCGTCCTCCATCGCGTGAATCGCATCCTGCGCTTTCAACACCCTGACACGTATGCGACCGCGCTCCTCGGATTCATCGACACGAAGCGCGCGACGCTGACGTACGCGTGCGCCGGTCATCCAGGGCCTCTCTTGGCCGAGACGCCGGATGCGCCCGCGAAAAAGCTTCCTCACGGCGGACTACTCTTGGGACTCGAAGATGACGTCCGCGCGATTACGCACACGGTCGCCATCGCGCCCGACTCCGTCGTTGCGCTGTACACGGACGGCATTGTCGAATACTCGCGTAATATCGCGATGGCCGAAAGCACGCTGCGCAAAGCGGTCGCGCGACTTGTCGGCAACACGTCGGTTCCACGCCCAGCCGTTGCCGTGCGCGACGCGGTGCTCGGCGGTGCTCGCACCGTCGACGACGCCGCGATCGTCATCGTGCAGTTCTCCCAGGTCACTGCGGAGATGCTCGCGCTCGATTCGGCGAGTCTCGAAAAGACCTGGCTGTTCCACTCCAGCGACGCATACACGGCACATCTCTCACGCCGCGAACTCATGACCTTCATCCGGCGCTTCGCTGCCGATCCGGACGGTGTTTTCACTGCAGAACTTATCCTTGGAGAGATTCTTGCAAACACCGTCGAGCACGCTCCGGGACTCGTCGAGGTGCACGTCGATTGGAATGGCGACAAACCCGTCATCAGAGTGCTCGATACCGGTCCGGGACTGGAAGCGCTTCTTGCCGCGTTACCAGACGACGTGCTCACGGAAAACGGACGCGGTCTGTTTCTCATTAAGACGCTCGCGGAAGATGTCACGGTGTCGCGCTCGCGCGGTTACGGTACGGAGTTGCGCGCGGTCCTTCCGCTTCGTCGAGCTTCGTCGCCGCTCTCGTCGCCCGTTAGGGAGCAGGCCACCGTAACGTCGGAACCGTGATTCCAACGCACGTTGCACTGCTGCGTGCCGTGAACGTCGGCGGCCGCAGGCTGTGAAAACGTTCGCACGCTGCTTCAAAGCAGTAACGCCGTCTTTTGCACTCGAACGGCAAGCGCATCTCTCGAGCAGCGTTTGGAAACGGCGTCATCGAGGCATCTCAAGCTCGCAGCGATCCGAGCCATCTGCTCGCGATCCTGCTCAAGACGACGCCGGCGCGCTCGAACGTGCGCCGTCTACGTAGCCCGACCGTTTCGCGTCTCCGCTTGCAGCGCGGCGAGAAACGCGTTCAGTTCCGCGACGCGTTGCCTGCCGAGACGACGTGCACTGCGGGTCACGAGCCTCGAGGGGATGACTCTCACGAACATGCGCAACGTGCGCACCGCAGGTGCGAACGATGCAGCACTCGCCCCTGTGAGCGCGAGCATCCGCGCAGCCCCAATGGCGCCGAGGAAATCGAGCGAGTCGGCGTCGTGCAGGACGATCGCCGCCGGATCCGTGCCGGGAGTCATGTAGTACATATGCGTTCGTTCCGCGGCTTGCACGGCGGGAATCTTCGCCACCGGAAAACCGTCGGCGCGAAGAATTGCCGGGCTTTGAAGCGCGGCACAGGCGCCGTGCTCGAGCCGTCTGTCCTTGCAAGGCATGAACGCAGCCATGTCGTGAAGGAACGCCGCGGCAAAAAGAACGTCGGTGTCGACGTGCAGGCCATCCTCACGCGCTAGCTCGAGTCCCAAATCGTAGTTGCGCTCCGAGTGTTGCCATCCCCACGCCGGATGAAGAAACTTCGAGCGAGCGAGTTCGTAGACGCGAATCTTCCACGGTGCGTCCAGAGGAACTCCGGTCGCCGTTTGCGTCGGAACGAGTGTTGACGACGGGGCGAGGGCGGTGCCTATGAGAGCGATCGCTATCGCGAGAAATGCAAGCTTCATGCTCGATCATTTCGCGGCGTTTCGCCTTCCCCTACCGCAGCATGCGGTTCACTCGGCCGCCACGACGAGCGACGCGTTCTGACCGCCGAAACCGAACGCATTAGCGGCAAACGCCGTATGGCGGTACACGCGCGCACGTTCCATGACGACGTCGAACTCGACCGATGAATCGAGCGCGCGCGTTCCGAGCGTCGGCGGCACGATGCCTTCGTGCATGCCGACGACTCCGGCGACGATCGACATGGCACCCGCCGCAGCCATGCTATGACCGAGATGGCCCTTGATCGACGTGACGACCGGTGCAATACCGTGCTCGCCGTAAACATTGGCGATCGCACGCGCCTCCGCTGCGTCGCCTACGGGCGTGCTCGTCGCATGGGCGTAGACGACGTCACAGCGCGCCTCGAGTTCCCCGGTGTCATCGAACGCCTCGCGCATGGCATCCATTTCATAGGCTGCGGACGGCTCCGGAGACGTGATGTGGTACGCATCCGCGACACTGCCATAACCGCGAACGACGGCGTGCACGCGCGCGCCGCGCCGCCGGGCGTGCTCGATGTCTTCTAGCACGAGTATCGCCGCGCCGTCGCCCATGATGAAACCGTCGCGCTCCGCATCGAACGGACGCGACGCCAACGCCGGGTTTGGATTGCGTGAGAGCGCGCCTGCGTGTACGAGGCTCTGGTAAACGAGCGGTGCCAGCAGCGTCTCGGTGCCACCGGCGATGGCAACATCGACTTCGCCGCGCGCGATGGCGCGCGACGCTACTCCGACAGCGTCTATCGACGATGCACACGCCGTGCTGATAGCGAGCTGCGGACCGTGCAGGCGCCAGTGCATCGCGACGTGCGCGGCAGCCATGTTCGGAATGACGAGCGCCATCAACTTTGGCGTAACGGAACGCGGCCCGTCCTCGAGGAGCTTCGTTTGCGCTTGCGCGACGAGTGGAAACCCACCCATCGTGCTGCCGATGAACGTTGCGGTTCGCTGTGGCGGAGCGGGCAAACGCGCGTCCTCCAGAGCGTGGGCGGTGGCAACCAATGCGTATTGGGTAAAGCGAGCGGTATTGCGCAGCAGCGCTGCGGGCAACTGCATATCGCGAGCGAAGTCATCGCCCACGGCCGCCCACAGACGATTTCCGCTGAGATTCTCCAGTACCGCAGCAGGCCGGACAGCCGATCGGCCCGCGACGAGACTCTCCCAAAAGGTTTCGACCGTCGTCCCCAGCGGAGAGACGACGCCCATTCCCGTTACGGCAACTGCGCGCACGAGACTAAACTGGCGACGCTGCAGTCGTCAGCTCGTGTGCGGCTCGCAGACCTTCGTCGAAGGCGCGAACGGCATCGAGCTCGGCGGCATCGCGCGCGCCGCCGACGACGCAGTAGCGAATTCCAAGCGTCGCAACCGACTCCACTATGGCGTCGTTGCGCTCTTGTCCCGCAGCAATGACGACGGTCTCCGCTTCGATCGTGAGCGCCTCTCCTTGCGCCGTTACGATGCGCACGCCTTCCGGTACGATCGCGTCGTACGTGACGTTGGCATAGAACCGTACGCCTGCGTCGCGCAGCGCGCGCATCACCACCCAGCGCGTCGTCCTTCCGATGTGCTCGCCGATGACACTGCCGCGCCGCATCAGCGTAACCTCTCGACCTTCCGACGAACAGCGATGCGCGACGTCGACTCCGATGCCGCCTGCTCCGATCACCGCAACGCGTTTGCCGAAGACGTTTCCTTCGAGAAGCGCGCGATCGTACGGAACGACGTGAGGAAGCTCCGACCCTGCGATAGCCACGTGCCTCGGCGTTACTCCCGTCGCCACGACGACTCCGTCGAGACCGCGCAGCGCGTCGACGTCTGGCGCTTCGAGGCGCCTCCGCAGATGCACGCGTACTCCCAAACGCTCGAGCTCGCGCGCGTAATACCGAATCGTCTCATCGTAGACACGCTTCCCGGGAATCGTGCGTGCTAGACGAAACTGTCCGCCGAGTTCCTCTGCCGCTTCGAACACCTCGACTCGAGCCCCGAGCACTGCCAATGCGCGCGCGGCCTCTAACCCCGCCGGGCCACCGCCGAGAATCGCAAACGTTCCAGCGCCGCGACGAAGAGTCATCGGAAAATCGAGTTCGCGTCCGGCACGAGGATTGACCATACACGAGACGCGCGCGTCGACGAACGAGCGATCGAGGCACGCCTGATTGCACGCAATGCAACGGTTGAGCGCCACTCCGTTGCCCGAACGCGCTTTTTCGACGATGCGTGGATCGGCTAAGAATGGGCGCGCCATCGAAATGAAGTCGACGCCGCCTTCCGCAAGCAGCGCATCGGCGAGATCGATGGTAGAGACGCGGTTGCTCGCGATAACCGGCAGCGCTCCGACCGCGCGCTTCACTGCGCGCGCGTATTCGATCCACGCGCCCTCGGGAACCATTTGCTGCACCGTAGGAGTCGGAGACTCGTGCCATCCGATGCCGACGTTCAGCGCGTCGGCGCCTCCGGCGGCAAGCATCTCTGCAAATCGCAGTGTTTCCTCCGGAGTAGTGGAACCTTCCATCAGGTCGGCGCCCGACATGCGAACGATGACGGGGAATGCCGGGTCCACGGTCGAGCGAATCGCTGCGAGCACGGCACGCGCGAAGTGCGCTCGTCGCTCGAAGTCGCCGCCCCACTCGTCGTCGCGGCGATTCGTCAACGGCGAAAGAAACTGGTTGATGAGATATCCTTCGGACGCCATCACCTCCACGGCGTCAAAGCCGAGCGCCCTTGCACGCAGAGCGCCCTTCGCAAAGTCGTCAACCGTTGCGCGAACCTCCGCATCGCTCAGCGCTCGCGGTTGATCTGGTGAAAAGCGCGATGGTACCGTAGATGGCGCGACCGGCTGCAACCCGAAGCTCGAAGCGAACGCGTAGCGTCCGGCGTGAAAGAGCTGCAACGCGATGCTGCCGCCCGCTTCGTGCACTGCGCCGGTCACGCGCGCAAACATCTCTTCCGACGACGGTTCGTTGATGAAACTGTATCTGCGCGCGCCGGCGCCAACGCGACTGATCGCCGAGCCGCCGGTTACGATGAGTGCGGCCCCACCCCGCGCGCGTTCCGCATAAAATGCGGCAAGCGCGCGTCCGCCGTCCGAATCCGCCTCCAGACCCATGTGCATCGAGCCCATGACGATGCGATGGGCGAGCGGCAGAGCGCCGATGCGCCCCGGTCGCAGCGCGTGAGGGTATCGCGCGTTCACGCAGGCGAGAGCGGTGGCGTCGTGTCGGCGTAAAACGGCGGTGCGATAACGCTAAGACCGCCGTCGACGCAGATCGTCTGTCCGGTGATGTACTCCGACTCAGTCGCGAGCAAGAACGCAATCACCGCCGCAACCTCGTACGGTGTGCCCATCCGTCGCTTAGGAATTTTGCTCAACACCGAGTCGATCGGCGCCATGCCAGCGACGCGATCGTAAAAGTACGCGCACGACTCGGTGTCGATGAGGCCACCATTGACGACGTTGACGTTAATGCCGCGCGACGCGAACTCCACCGCCATGTATCGCGCCCATGCTTCGATCGCGGCCTTATTCGATCCAAGGTTCGCATAGGTGGGGTACGCGCGAATGCTGCCATAGCTGGAGAGAGCGACGATTCGTCCGCCGTCCGTCATGAGGTCGACGGCACGCTTGGCGCCAAGGACGAATGCGCGCACGTTGAGATCGAAAGAGCGGTCGAGATTGTTCGCATTGAGGTTCTCGATCTTCTTGAACGCGCTCGCAGCCGCATTGGAGACGAAGAAATCGATCTTGCCGAACGCTGCCTTTGCACCGTCGAAGAGCGCGTCCACCCCTTGCACGCTCTCCAAATCTGCTTGAATCGCGACCGCTCGCCGCCCGAGCTCCTCGACTTCGAGCACGACGTCGTTCGCAAGATCCACGTTGTTGCGGTAGTTGACGACGGCATGCGCTCCTTCACGAGCGAGCATGAGCGTCAGCGCTCGGCCGATTCCACGCGAGCTGCCGGTAACGAGCGCGACTTTGCCTTCGAACCGACCGTTCACGCTTCTGCCCGATCGAAGAGTTCGCGCGCGATGACGGTCTTTTGAATCTCGTTCGTTCCCTCTTCAAAACGCTGGGCACGCGCGTCGCGATAGACACGCTCGATCGCGTTCGGTTGCCAGTAGCCGCTTCCACCGTGCACCTGAAGCGCGCGATCGCTGACGCGCGTCAGCATGTCGACTGCGTTGAGCTTAGACATCGAGGAATACACTTGCGCCAGGGCGTCCTCCGACTCCCACCGCCTCGCCGCTTCGAGCACCAGCGCTCGCGCCGCAGCGATTTCGGTTTCGTTCTCCGCAAGCATGAATCGAATCGCTTGCCTTTCGATAAGACGCTTCCCGAACGTTTCGCGCTGGCGCGCGTACGCGATTGCGAGCTCCTGAGCGCGACGCGCGAGTCCGACGCAACTCATCGCGACCGAGACTCGACTGGGAAGCAAGAATCCACCGAGCGCGACCTCGAGACCCTGGCCTTCCGCTCCGACTCGATTGGCGACCGGGACCGGAGCGCGCTCGAAGACAAGACGCGCGTGATCGGTGCCGCGTACCCCCATCGACTCGTCCATCTCGATGACGTTCGCGCCCGGTGTATGGCGGTCGACCAAAAGCGCCACCGTACCATCGGCGCCGCGCGTTCCGGCGACACGCGCGAAGAGCAGCCAGTAATCGCAGTTGACGCCGAACGTGATGAGATGCTTCTCGCCGCTGAGGTAGTACGTGTCACCCTCGCGTTCGACGCTGCAGCGTAGATCTGCGCCCGTTCCCGCCGTCGGCTCGGTCAGCGTAAAGGCGATGCGTATCGCGCCCGCAATCGACGGCAGAACGAACCTCTCCCGCTGCTGCCGCGTCGCGAGAGCGTCGATCGCGCGCCACGTGCCGTTCACGACATGTACGATCATGCGGATCGACGCATGCGACATCGCGAAGAGTTCCATCAGTTCCAAATAGTGCGAGAACGGCACGCCGCGGCCACCGTAGGAGACCGGCGCTGCCAGACGTAGGTATCCGCGCTCGCGCAACTCCGTCCAGAGCTCGGGCGGCACGCTGTGTTCTCGCTCGATGCGCTCGGCCCAGCGCTCTGCCGGACCGCGCACGTATGCTTCGACTTCGCTCTTTAGCTGTGCGAACGAGTCTGCGTCGGCAACGGCAACGCTACCACGCTGTTCCAAGATACAGCCTCCTTCGACGACGTCTGCGGTCGCAGCGACTTCGCGCGCTCGCGTAGGACGTACTTCCGGATCTTGCCGGCCGGCGTCCTGGGCAAGTCGCCAACGAACTCGAGACGTTCGGGCCAATACGGCTTCGCAACCCGGCACGCATCCAGATATCGCTGCATTGCACCGAAGTCGAAAGGCGTTCCGCCGCGGCGAACGACGAAGGCACACGCGCGCTCCCCGAGCCGCTCGTCGGGCATCGCGACGATGGCCACGTCGGCAACGGCGGGATGGTCTCCGAGCAGTTGCTCGATCTCGGCGACAGGGATCTTCTCGCCACCGCGATTGATCACGTCGCGCACCCTTCCCGTGATCCGCATGAAGCCCGATTCATCCATGACCGCGAGATCGCCGGTTTTGAACCATCCGTCGGAGGTAAACGAGTCCTCCGTCCATTCAGGCCGGTCCGCGTATCCTTCGAACATCGTGGGCGAATGCAGCTGGAAGTGTCCTTCGCTGCCAGGTGGTAACGCGTTACCGTCGTCGTCGACGATCCGCAGACGAATGCCGCGCAGCGCGCGACCATCGGTGCCCCAGACCTTCGCAGGCTCGTCCGCCGGCGCTGCGAGCGTCCCGAGGCACGACTCGGTCGTTCCCCACGCGCCGCAAACCGCGGTTCCGAGCAGTCGTGTTGCGCGCTCCGCCAAACCGCGTGGAACCGCCGCTCCGGTTGCGACGAAGATACGCAGCGCCGCCGGTGGGCGAACGCCGGCCTCGACTTCCTTCACGATGTCGGCCAAGAACGGCGTGGCGGCTTGCACGAACGTTCCGTTCCAATCGTCGAGCACGCGCAGCGCACGAATTGGATTCCACGTGGGCTGCACGATCTGCGCGGACCCAAGAACGAGCGCGAGCCACATTCCGTACAAAAATCCGGTTTGGTGCGCGAGCGGTGACGGCACGTAGATGCGATCGTCGCTCGCGCGCAAACCCAGATGCTCTATTTCCATGGCTGCCGCACGCATGAGCACGTCGCTGCGGTGCAGCACCCCCTTCGGCTCGCCCGTCGTTCCAGACGTGAAAAGCATCTGCGCGATCGCCTCGGATGAAGCTGCTTCGAACTTCCGTTCAGCCTGCGCCGGCGTCGCGGGCTTCAGCGCAAAACGTTGCCAGTGCGGACCATTGGCGTCCTCCGGCAACGGCTGCGCTTGCGAACGATCCATAGACACGACGAGCACATGCTCCAGCCGCAGCGCCGGTTGACCGGACCACGAGGCCGATGACGCGCAGAGCGATGCGATCTCATCCGGATACGAACGCCCACGCCATCGCTCTGGAATGACGAGCACGCGCGCGCCCGAGCGTCGCAAACAGAAATCCAGCTCGCGCTCGCGAAAGATCGGCATGAGCGGCGTACACGTTGCTCCCACGCGCAAGATCGCGAGAGAGACGACGACGAACTCGAGACAGTTCGGCAGCACGAACGCGACGCGTTCGCCGCCACGAACGCCCAGGTCGTAGAGGAGCGCAGCCGTTGCTTGCACGCGGTCGTCGAGCTCGCGCCACGTGAGCACGCGGTCACGCTCTTCGCCCGCCTCGATGACGGCCGGCTCGCGGGGAGTGTTCTCGGCGTGCAGGCGTAGCAGTTCGTCGAGCGTCAGGCTCGCGGCCACGTCGGGTGACGGCGCGTCGGGTGACGTTGTGAGCTGCCGGCCGTCGCGAGCGTGCACGTTCGCAACGGTCATCGAGATGCCGATCGAGCGCATCGCGTCGAAGAACAGGGGGTATGAGATGCGGTACGCATGTGGATACGTTAGCGCGCTCTGTCCGTTGGCGCGCGACGCCGCAATCGCCAGGCCCATCAGCACGCGGTGGTCGTTGAACGACGAAAGCTGAGCCCCGACGAGGCGATCGACGCCGCGAATGGCAAGCGAGTCGCCGCGCATCTCGAGTGCGCCTCCCATGCGATTGAGCTGCAACATTGCGACGACGCGATCCGATTCCTTGAGGCGAACGTGCGCGACGTTCTCGAGCCTGCTTTCGCCGCGAGCGAACGTTGCGAGCGCCGACAACACGGGGAGCATGTCGGGAACGTCGCGGCAGTCGACGCGCACGGGGCGCAGCGGCGCGCCGTCGTGACGAATGGCGAGTGCGCCGGTCGAGGAATCTCGCGTCAGTGGCACTCCCATCGACCGCACAATTTCCAGGAATGCCGCTTCGGGGTGGTCGACGCCGCTTGCGTCATCGAACGACAGACCGAGAAATCGGATATCGGCGGGATGGATCGCGGCTGCAGCCAAGCCGAACGCCGCAGAGCTCACGTCCGGCGGCAGCACGTACGTGGCCGGCTGTGCCGATTGCCCTGGCTCGATATCGAAGCGACGCCAGTCGGGCGTATGCCGCACTTCCAAACCGAAAGCGCGCATCATTTCGACGGTGAGCCGAACGTACGGCCGTTCGTTGAGCTCGCCGTCAACGAGAATCGTCGTGCGCTCGCGCGCGAACGGCGCCAGCAACAGCAACCCGGAGATCCACTGCGAGAGCGTGCCGGAGATCGTCACTTCGCCACCGCGCGGACGAACGGGCCATACGGTAATCGGCGGACAGCCGTTTGCCGACTCGAGACGTACGCCCAAACGCGCGAGCGCGTCGAGCAGCGGCACGATCGGCCTGCGTTGGAAGTATCTCTGCGCGGTCAAAACGAGCGGCACGTCTGCGAGCGACGCGAGGCCCATCATGAAATACAGCGTAGAACCGGAACTACCGGCGGAGACGCTCGGACTCTGGACCGCGTACTCACCGCCTTCGACGATGACAGCGTCGCCGTGCACGCGCATGCTCGTACCGAGTGCGCGGAGCACGCGCATCGTGTACTTGACGTGCTGCGCATCAGAGAGTCCGACGATGCGACTCGTGCCGCGAGCGAGCGACGCTAAGATCAACGCGCGATGGGCATGATATTTCGATGCGGGAACACGCAGATCGCCCTGCAAGCGACCGTTCGTACCCTTCACCAATAGCTGCATCAGCGCTCCTCCGCGATGACGCAAGTTTTGGTTGCAGCTTGCCGAATTCATCCTGCGTGCAAGCTACCCAGCGTTCGTTCGCACAGCAAAGCATGAACGAAAACGGCGTCGTCGAAGCGCCCAGCGTGGGTTACGTCGTGGACGTTCCGCAACATTATCGGCTCGTGCGCAAAGACGCGCGTCGAGAGCACAGCATCGTTCGGTTACGCGGCGGCGCGTCGTTCGGCGGCGACGAACTTGCGATCTGCGCGGGACCATGCAGTGTCGAGTCGGAGCAACAGATCGACGCGGTTGCGCGAGCGGTTGCTGCGGCCGGCGCGAACGTGCTTCGCGGCGGCGCGTACAAACCGCGTACGTCACCGTATTCGTTTCAAGGCTTGGGAGCCGACGCACTCAAGATGCTACGCGACGCAGCAGACGTCTACGGGCTCGCAGTCGTCACCGAGGTTCTGGACCCGCGCGACGTCGAGCTCGTCGCAAGCTACGCCGAGATGCTCCAGATAGGAACGCGTAACATGCACAACGTTCCGCTGCTGCGCGAGGCCGGGCGATCGCGCGTTCCCGTGCTGCTCAAGCGCGGTCGTGCCGCGACGATCGAAGAGTGGCTCTCGGCCGCCGAGTACGTCATGCTCGAAGGAAACGCCGACGTCGTGCTATGCGAGCGCGGCGTACGCTCCTTCGACACGGCGACGCGCAACGTGCTCGATCTCGCGGCCGTGCCGCTGCTTCGCGAGCTGACGCATCTGCCTGCGATCGTCGATCCGTCGCACGCGACCGGCATGGCTCGACTCGTGCCTCCAATGGCGCTCGCAAGCATCGCTGCCGGTGCAGACGGCTTTCTCGTCGAGGTCCATCCCGAGCCCGCTCGCGCGCTCTGCGACGGAATGCAATCGCTCGACATCGATCAGTTCACCGCGATGATGTCGCGCGTCGGCTCCGTTGCCACTGCGGCGGGCCGGCGAATGCCGTGGCGCTCGAACGTCGTCCGAGGCGTGACGGCGTCTTAGGAAGCGGGGCGGTAGAGCGACTCGCTCTGAGCTCGCGCGATCTCTTTCTTGACGACGGCGAAATAGAGAAACCAGACGAAGACCGGCAGGACGACGAGCGCGAGCAGACCCGTTTCTTGCGCCAGCGTGTCGAACGTTGCATGCAACAGAATCGCGGCCGTCAATCCCCAGACTGCAAGCCAAGGTCTCCTCTGCACCTTTGCTTCTCCAAGGTAGTATCCCATAACTGCCGCGTACAGCGCGTGGCCGGGTACGCTCACGAAGGCGCGAAA
>JASHPC010000022.1 GCA_030038335.1 Vulcanimicrobiota bacterium | reverse complement strand
ACGGGTTCCGCGACGCGAGTGATTCTTGCAGACGCGTGCACTGCACGCGGCGGATCGGCAGGACGTGGCAGACTCGTGACGACCGGGACGACGAGCGCCGCACAGAGGGTGACGAGCCATGCCGCGTAGCGCGTCGCGGCGCTTGCCCGCGGAAAAGCGCGGAAGACCGCGCACAGTACGAGGAGGATCGCGACGTCTTCCCAGATCGCGTTGAGCGCGACGTTCGAGATCACTCTCCCAAGAAACTCGGCATGTATCAGAAACGCGTTCATCACGACTGCTCCTCGTACTGATCGATCAGTGCCCGCAGACGGGCGAGCTCCTCATCCGACGGCCGCTCGCTCTCGATAATTCGTAGCGCGAGCTCGCCGGGATTGTTTCGAAAAAATTTGCTCAGGAGATGCCCGACTGCCGACCGCGCGGCATCGTCACGCCGCACGAGCGCCCGATATACGAACGCCCGCCCGGACGCTTCGTGCGCCACGTATCCCTTACGCTCGAGAATGCGCAGCGTCGTAAGCACCGTGTTGTAGGCGAGCGGCCTCAGCGCTGCGCTGACGTCAGCGACCGTTGCCCGCTTCGCGACCCATAACGCCTCCATGACGCGCAACTCGGCTTCGGTCAGCGTCGGCGACTTCTTTCGTGGCATACGTTCCTCCGAACGACTCACGAAACACGGTATCACTGCTCGCCGGCGCTGTCAACTAATATCTTAGTTTTTAATCCCCATCCGGGTCTATGGCCGCAAGCGCGACCCGCCTGCCGGCGGTCCTTACGGTGAAAGGGATGTCTCGTCGAGCTCCTTGCGCTGCGGATCCGTAATGACCATCGTGAGATCGAGGAGAATGATGAGCCGCTCGCCGACTTTCCCAACGCCCTGCAGAAAGTCAGCACCGACACCGGCGATCATCTCCGGAGCTTGTTCGATCGCCTCGAGGGGAATCGTAAGAACCTCCGAGGCACTGTCGACGATGATTCCTACGCGCTTGGTCCCGATCTCCGTAACGATGATGCGCGTCGTCTTCGTCGGGGCGACGCGCTCCATGCCAAAGCGCGCGCGCAAGTCGACGATCGGGATCAACTGACCGCGTAGATTGATGACGCCTTCCATGAAATGCGGCGTCCTGGGGACGCGCGTCACCTCCACCATGCGGATGATCTCTTGAATCTGCGAGATGTCGACGCCATACTCTTCGGAACCGATCCGAAACGTCGCAACCTGAACGCTCTCTCCCAACTGTTAGGCCTCCGTTGCCGCTAAGTCGACGCGCGCGACGCGACCGCTGGCATAGCTGTCGGCGACGAGCGCGTGCACGTCGAGGATCAACGCAATCGCACCGCTCCCGAGAATCGTCGCGCCGGAGATTCCGGGAATACGCCCGACGAGATCCGAGAGCGGCTTGATGACGATCTCCTGCTCGCCGGCGAACGCGTCCACCACAAGCCCGATCTGCCTTCCTTGCGCGTCCACGTTCACGACCATTGCCTTCTCGGGATCGCGTGCCACGTTCAACTCGAAGAACTCGGCGACTCGAATGAGAGGAACGATCGTGTCACGCAGCGTCACGACTTCCTTGCCCTGGATCGTACGAATGTCCTCGGCTTCGACGCGTTGCGACTCCACGACCGAGTCGAGCGGAATCGCGTAGAGATCCTCGCCGACGTGCACGAGGAGCGCAGCAATGATTGCAAGCGTCAGCGGCAGCTTGATCTCGAACGTCGTGCCTCTCCCACGCTCGCTCGAGACTGAGAGCAGCCCTTTCAAGCGCGTAACGGTCTTCTGTACGACGTCCATTCCGACTCCGCGCCCGCTGACGTCGGAGACGCTCTCCGCTGTCGAGAAGCCAGGCTTGAAGATGAGCTCGAGCCGCTCTTGTTCCGAGAGACGCTCGTCGTGCTCGACGATCCCGAGCTCGACTGCTCGCGCGAAGACGCGATCGGGGTCGACGCCGCCACCGTCGTCGCTCATCTCGATGACGATCTGGTTGCCCGCGTGATACGCGTTGAGACGAATCGTTCCGGCCCGCGGCTTGCCGGCAGCTTGGCGAGCGTGCGGTGTTTCGATGCCGTGATCGACGCAGTTGCGCAGCAAGTGCATGAGCGGCTCGCCAATGTCGTCGACGATCGTCTTGTCGAGCTCCGTTTGCGCTCCACTCATCTCCAAGTGGACTTCTTTTCCGCGCGCCTTCGCCACGTCGCGAACCATGCGCGGAAAACGCTCGAAAACGCGTCCGATCGGAACCATGCGCACCTTCATGAGCGCCTCTTGAATCTCGCCGCTCGTGCGGGCTAGCAACGCGATGCTCTCGAGAAGCGCTTTCCCCGCAGAATCGTCCTTCTGTGCGAGCCCCGCGGCGATGTCCGAGACGCGGGTCCTGTTCACGACCAGCTCTCCGACGAGATTGAGAAGATGGTCGAGCCGGTCGATGTCGACGCGAATCGTCGGCCTGCGAACGCCGGAAGGCATCGCCGGGAGGACGTCGCGTTTTGCCGGTTCCGAAAGCATCCTCGCGACGTCGGCTTCGAAGGTCTCCGCGTCTTGCTCGCTCGTTGCGGTGTGCGTTGCGCCGTTCAGACGCTCCAGAAATGGCGCGAGCTCGGGAGGCGGCTCCGTATCGGATGGCGTCGCTGCAACGAGCGTAGCGAGCAGATCTCGCCCCGCGAAGAGCAGCTCGATGCGCTCCGGTGAGACCTCCGCACGTCCCCAGCGAAGCATGTCGCAGAGACTCTCGAGCCCGTGCGCAAGACTTGCAATCTCCGAGAAGCCGAGCATTGCCGCGTTGCCTTTAATCGTGTGCAGCGCGCGAAACAGAGCGTTGACGATCTCGGGATCCGTGTTTCCCGTCGCAGCCGAGCTCTCGAGGCGCAGCGCGTCGGCGTCGATGCGATGGAGAAGTTCTTCCGCTTCATCGCGGAAGTACGTGACGAACTCCGCGCGGTCGAAGGGCTCGTCAGGCATCGACCGGACCCTCTTCTGCCCGGCGGTGCCCCTTTCCGCTACGGGGCCGTGAAGACGGAAAGCAAGGGATCGAGCGAGCCGGTATTCGGAATGAGAATGAACTCGCCGCCGATTGCCGCGTCACTGTCGAGAAAGACGCTCTCCACGAGAAAGACTTCCTGTTCCGGCGGCGTCGACATGAGGTCCGCAAATGCGGCGTCGACCGTGCCGAACGAGAGCGACGGCACCGATGGCTCAAGACGCGTTCCCGTCAGATGCACGATGGCCGAGAGGTACGAACCAGCGATGATGTTGCTCAACTCTTTGAGCGTCGACTCCGCGATCGAATCGTAAATCGTGATGTCGCCGATCACGCGACGGATGAACCGCGCGACGAAGAGCATCGACTGCTCTCGATCGAAGAGGACGACGATCTGACCTGGAGCGTCACCGCGCACGTGCATGTGCAGCGCGGCCACCTGACCGTCGTGGTGCTTCACGCGATCTGGCAACTCGCAGAACTGCATGACGTCGATCCGCGGCTCGAGCAACGTCACCTTTGTGTTCAAGAGCTGCGACAGCGCAGTTGCCGCGTGGCCGGCACCAATGTTGCCGATTTCACGAAGCGCGTCCTTTTGCAAATCTGAGAGACGAGATGCGATCATGCGAGCACCTTGTTGAGCGTTTCAACGATCTTCGGCGGCTGAAACGGTTTGGTTATGAAGGATTTCGCACCCGCTTGAATTGCTTCCACGACGAGGGACTGCTGGCCCATGGACGTGCACATCACGATCCGCGCCGACGGATCGCGCGCGAGAATTTGCTTGACTGCCGCAATGCCGTCCATTTCCGGCATCACGACGTCCATCGTCACGAGATCGGGACGAAGCTCGACGTATTTCTCAACGGCTTCCAAACCGTTTTGTGCCTCTCCGACGACGTCGAAGCCGCTCTTGGCAAGGATGCCTTTGATCATCATACGCATGACGACAGCGTCGTCCACGATGAGGACTCTCCTGGTCACGCTATTCCCCACATCCTTAGCCATTCGGCTACAGCGGAAGCGTTCTTTACCGGCGACGGCTCGACCGCTTGTAAAGCTTCTGCAAGCGCCCGGCGAGGGGGATTGGCCGATGCCGTCTCCTAATATGATTGCCTCATACACGCCTTTTCATGGGAGAGTCCTTTTTGCGACGTACGCTGGGCTTCATTTCCGGCGCAATAGCCGCCGCTGCGCTCCTCGCGGGATGCGGGAAGACATACCCGGTTGGCGCGGTTGCCCCGACGCCGACGCCGGCTAAGCCGCAGGTGACGAGCGTGTACGCGTTGCCGACGCCTTCGGCCAACGCGCTTCCGATGGGTATCGCGTCTGCTCCATTAGATTCAAACTGCGAGAGCGGCTTGATTTGGTTTACGGAGCAGAACGGTAACGAGATCGGCTATCTCAATGAGAGCGCGAAGTTCTTCACGGTTTCACTTCCCAACGCCAACTCCGGGCCGTACGGCATCACGTGCGGACCCGACGGCGAGATATGGTTTACGGAGTATTCGGGAAACCGCATCGGCCGCTACGACACGACGACGGAAAACTTCGCCGAGTTTGCGATTCCAACCGCGAACGCCGATCCAACTGCAATCGCGCTCGGCGACGACGGAGGACTTTGGTTCACGGAGGAAGCGACCGGAAACATCGGTCGCGCCGATATGACGACGGGCGCAGTCACGGAGTATCCGTCCGGCGGCACGGCTCCGCTCGATGATATCTTGGGCCCCGACGGCAACATCTGGTTCACGCTCAACGGCAGCGATCAGATCGGCCGCATCACCTCGGCGGGTACCGTGACGCTCTTCCCCGTCCCGACCGCGAACGGGAAACCGTACGCAATCGTGCCGGCGGCCGACCAGACGCTTTGGTTTACTGAAAACGGGACCGGAAAGCTCGGACACATCGTCCCCAGCAACGGCAACATCACTGAGGTTGCGTTGACGAACTGCGCCGCTCCGACGTCGATTCAGCAAGGATCGGACGGCGACTTCTACGTCATCTGCACGGGTACGACGCCGGTCATGCTTCAATACGATCCTGCGACGAACGCACAGGCGACGTACTCGCTCAAATCAGGCTCGGTTCCGGAATGGTCGATCATCGGCTTCGACGGTAAGCTGTACTTCACTGACAGCGGTCTCGAAGCGATCGATCAGTTTACGTACTAGCGGCCGCGTCTGCCGAAACGTCAGCCAATACCGCGACCTGACCGGCGCCGACGAGAAGCTCCTTCGAACCGACGCGCACGACGTGCACTGACGACTGCGGCGTGAGTGCGATGCTCTCGAGGACCTCGATGCGCGAGTGCGACCGGAATCGCGCTCGCTTGAGCATCTTGCTCGCGACGGCAAGCGCGGTAAGAAGCAACGCTACGGTGCAGACCGCTACGGCATAGTGCAGCCAGTACTCCACCTTCTATCCGTTCTCGACGAAGTTTCGCATCAAGCGAAGACCGTGCTCGCTTAGCACCGACTCCGGATGAAACTGCACCGCGCTCGCGGGAGCGTCGCGGTGCGCGATCCCCTGAATGACGCCGTCTTCGCTTCGCGCCGTCACGCGGAGATCCGGCGGAATAGACGCCGGATCGAGACAGAGCGAGTGATAGCGCGTTGCCGCTAACGGCGACGGAATCTCCGCGAAGATCCCTTCAC
>JASHPC010000273.1 GCA_030038335.1 Vulcanimicrobiota bacterium | reverse complement strand
ATGATCGAGACGGGAGAGATCCAGTGCAGACGCTTCCGTAATGCGATCCGCGTCCCGATCGAGTCGGTGCTCGCGTACGAGCGACGTCAGGCATGACGCAAGCCAGCAAGAACGCTTCGCTCCAAAGGCGAGTAGCATGACGAGGGCCCGGAGTGAAAGAGATTCCGGGCAACAACGGTTTCACGTCAACGCACAGGCACGCGCAAGGAGCGCCGATGCCTGGTGAGTGCGCGCACGGTCCGAACTTTCACCTGCCCCGGCTGCGACGGTACGTGCCACACTCGGACGTGCGACGGAAGAGTCCGGCCAAACGGCACGCGACGTCGCTACTGCTGCGCTCCGTGCCGGAATCGCGCGAATAAGCGCGCGTACGAACAGCGACGTGAGCGCAATCAGCTCATCGTAGAGCTGCAAGGACGAAGATCTCCCAATGTGCGTTTCGGCGTCCTCGTCGCCCCGTGTAGCAGTTTTGAAACGGTTTACTATTTTGCCGACGAGCAGCAGCGCTACATGCACATGTACTGCCAAGGAAGAAGCCGATCGCAAGTGATTCGACGAGCACTGCGACGGTACGGAGCATGACTGAGACCACGCCGATTGAGAAGCTACTCGCTGCATTGCCGCGCGCCCGCCGAACGCCTCGCGGATGGAGTGCGCGATGCCCAGCGCATGAGGATTCGACGCCGTCACTGAGCCTGCGAGAGACGAGCGACGGCACCGTGCTCATTCGGTGCTTTGCCGGATGCAGCGCCGAGGCGATTTGCCGCTCCATCGGCCTTGATTTGCGAGACCTTTTTTCGGCGCACATACGTCGTCCCAAAGCAACCGCCGCTCCGAAGACGTCGTTGAGCATGTCGCGCTCGCAGATCGAGGCATTCTACCGGCAGACGCTTGAAGAAGGGCGCGCCGAGCGTCTCGCCGACGAGCCCTGGGGCAATCCGGAGCACACAGTCGACGATCAAAACCGTGCGCGTCGAAAAACGAATGTGCACTGCCGCACGACGTTCGCGCAGCTCAAGCTGCCGTGGTGGGTCGAGTACCCGCACGCGCACGACGGAGCGTGGAAATCGTGTGTCGACCGCGCCGTCGACGAACTTGCATGGAGCCATGACGTTGATCCCGAGACGCTCCCCCGGTGCATCGGACTGCTGCCGAAGGCACGTGCGGCTGTCATGCAGCGTGCCGCCGAGATTCTTCACGAGATTGGAAGAGCGCCCGAATGAGTGCCGACGTCGAACCGCTCTACCCGCTCGATCTTGTCACGCTCAATGACGTCCATCCTGAAGAGCTCCGGTGGCTTTGGCGTGGCCGCATAGCTCGCGGAAAGCTTACCCTCGTCGTCGGTGACCCCGGCGACGGCAAGTCATACCTCACCCTCGCGGTTGCAGCGAATGTCTCGCACGGGAAACCGTTGCCCGACAGCGACGAGCCGACGGCGCCGGCGGACGTCATCCTGTGGAACGGAGAAGACGGCCTTACTGATACGATTCGCGTGCGCGCGGAGTGCGTCGGCGCTGATCTTCGCCGGATACATGTGATCGATGGCGCAACGGGAACAAGTGGTGAGCGCGTCCCGTTTGGACTTCAGCATCTGCCCGATCTCTATGCCGAGCTCAAACGCCGACCCAGTGTCGGGCTCGTCGTCATCGATCCGATCAGCGCATTACTTGTCAGCGTCGACGCGCACAAGGATGCTGAGGTCCGTAGCGCGTTGCAACCATTGAACGACCTCGCGCGAGAGTCGGGCGTCGCCATTCTCGTTGTCGCGCATCTCAATAAAGCGACGGCCCAACGGGCCCTCTACCGCGTCGGCGGAAGCATCGGCTTTGTGGGACTCGCACGCAGCGTGCTTCTCGTCGCCCACGACCACGAGAGTGGACGCCGAGCCGTCGCGCAAATCAAGAGCAACCTCGCGGAGCAAGTTTCCCCAATCGAGTTCAGCATTGACGATCGAGGTCTCTGGCTCGGCGGCGTCGCCGAAGACCTCTCTTCGGACCGGCTCCTCGCCGCACCGATGGTCGGTGAGGAACGCTGGGCATTCAACGAGGCGAAGTGCGAGATTCTTAGCGCGATCGAGGCCGCAAACGGCGAGATCGCCGCACGCGAGCTCGACCGGCTCATGCGCGATGCAGGGATCGCGCGCGTCACGTATGAGCGCGCCCGCGCGGCGCTCGCGCGAGACGACAAGATCGCGAGACGTGGCGGCAACCGTTACCAGCCCGAGATGCGGTGGGCTCTAGTCTCCGCCACGGACACTCAACGTCCAAAAACATGATGGAGACTACACGAATGATTGAGACTAGAACTAGTCTCAATCATTACTCCTAGTCTCCATCATATATATTTAGTCTCAATCATAAATGAGACGTATCGCGCGCGCGCGCGAGGTGGAACGAGTGCATCGACACACTCGAGTGCTATCGCTTCCAACGACTTTGCTATGATGGAAGTGAGATGACGTACACCGCGAAGATCATCATCCACCGGAGCACCACTAAAGAACTGCTCAAAGACGTCGAGGCAGTGCGCTATCTCCTCGACCACCTTCGCGCCGCGAAAACCAGGAAGCGATCCCGAGCGCGACCGGCTACGAGCTCCCGCAAGGTACACTAGCTGCGCTGGCCTCCGCGTGACCTGAGGTGGCTTTTTGCACAAGGAGGAATTGTGAGCAAGTGTGATGTCAGTGCTTTCTTGCAAATTCCTGTGGCGTGAGATTTCCGAGCGACGAATGCGGGCGAACCTCGTTGTAGTCCTTCCTCCAAGCTTCAGCTACCTCTC
>JASHPC010000272.1 GCA_030038335.1 Vulcanimicrobiota bacterium | reverse complement strand
TTGCAAGCGCGTATCGCTTGCGCGGCGTGTGCAGCAGCGTTCCGTCGCGAACGACGATGTTCGTCGGTCTATTCGTGCTGCCGATGTCGAAGTAGTCGCCGTTGATTCCGGCGACGGCGTTCGTTCGCTGCGCCATCGACGTCACCGTCTCGCCGCCCGACGTAAGCGTGTCGCCCGCGAGCACTGCGCCGATGCGTACGCCCTGCGCCGACGGATCGGCAGCGACGACGTGCACGGAGATGGGCCCGTCGTCGGTCAGAAGCTCGTAATCGGCGTATTCAATTCCAGGAGCGATGCGTTCGACTTCCGGTGCCTGCAACGTAACGTGCGGAAACGGCGTCGAGAGATCGAGGTGCAGTGGAAGAGCCGCCGCCCGCGCAATCGCCGTGACGCTCGCGAACGCGATAGCGCAGAGCAGTGAGCGCAACGCTGCGCTGTCGAAGCTCACCCGCGAACGATCGTCACGGCGAGCGGATATCCGCCGGTTGCAAAAGGCGCGCCAGCTACGCGCCCGAGCGTTCGCGCGTTAAAGACGTCGACCTCGTCGCTGCGGGCGCAGGGGACGAAGAGACGATCGTCTGATGCCTCGAAATGGGGTTTCCACGGCGTGCTGCACGTCTGCAGCGGCGCGTGTCTCGGTTGCAGCGTGCGCGCATCGAGCACGTAGACGACGTCGGCGCCCTCGTCGGTGACGAAAACTTCCCGCGTCGCCGGATCGAGCGCTACGCCAAGTGGAAATGCGAGATTCGGGCTGCGCGCAAGAGTCCGCGGCGTACCGGCGACGTCGATTTCGGTGACCTTTCCGGGTGCGGCGAACGGCGTCGACATGCCTTGATTCGAAACGACGTAGAGGCGCGTGCCGTCCGGTGAGAGTGCGAGTGAGAACGCTCGCGCCAGGCCTGCGATGCGCTCGATGACGCGCATGCCGTTCATCTCGATGACGCTCACCATGTCGTCATTTGCGTCGGCAACGTAGACGCGACCGCGCCGTGCGTCGACGGCGATGCCCTCTGCGGTGAGCCCGGTGGCCACGCTCGTCACGCGGGCTCCGTCGATGCGTGCGAGTCCTCCCTTTCCGTCGAACTGCCGCTCGGTGACGAAGAACGCGCCAGAACGCGCGTCCACCGCGATCTCGTCTCCCAGTGGAACGTTGGATATCGTTGCGACACTCCAGGGCGAAAGAGTCACGTTCGTAGCTGTCGTACCGTCGGTATCGACCGTGAGGAGACGGTTTCCGATCGCAGCAACGTCACCCGGAGGTCCCGCCGTCGCAAGCGTCCCTAGCGCGCGAAACGTGACCGGATCGTGAAAGACGACGCCGTCGTCGTACGACGCAACAGCTAGCACTGGCGTTGACGGTGCAGCAACGACGCGGAACGTGCGCGTTGCAAGGCCGCTACTTCCGAGCGCGGCGATCGTAACCGGCCCGGGCGATGCATCGTCGCTCAGCGCGAAGGTGCCATTCGCAATCGTTCCTTCGCCAGCGGCGACGATCGAACGCTGCGGAGTGCTGCCATCGGCGAGGCGTAAGGCGAAGCGGCTCCCAGGCACGAGCGTCGTCACGCGACTCGCAAAGTGCGCGATCGGGATGAGATGCGGCGGCGTCGAGAGCGCGAGAGTGCACGCGAGCGCAACGGCAGCGCGCATCAGTGCGCCGTCATCGCGTGAACGCGCTCGAGTCCCTCGGCAATGTCCGTGCCCGGAACCACGAGAGTCTGCGCCGTCTTCGCGAAATCGACGGCGCACGACGCAATGCGGTACTCGCCAAACGTTCCGCAGACGATCGTATAATCGGGGTCTACCGCGAACGCGCGACCCGATGCCGAGTCGATGACGAAGACGTACATTCTCGTCTCGCCCGCACGAGCGCGCGCGAGCAGCTCGGTCCACTCGTCGGTGCGCGTCTCCCAAATCGCAACGCGATACCCTGCGCGGCGCAACGCCGGAAGGCCGCCTGGATCGTTGACGACGGAATCGTCGACGCGCGCGACTGGGACGACTACGTCGAGCGACGCGATTCTGTCATCGGCTCCAGGCGCAATCGCGAAGGGCGTCTCCAAAATGCGGGCGTCGTCGTCGAAGTCGCTCGGCAGCGGCGCGGCGCTCAACGCGACGCGCACGGTACCCGAGAGCGGCGCTTCTCTGTGTGACGGATGCGGCAGCTGCGCGCGTCGCGGCATCGGCTCGCCGATCGAAAGCGTCTTCGCGAGTGCGCAAGGCTCGCGCTCGCTTCCGAGGGCGAGCACCTCGCCCTCGGGCGAGACGATCTGGCTCTTTCCGCAGTAGAGCACCATGGCGCGCTCGACGCCGCACTTGTCGGCTGCGATGAACGGCACGCCGTTCTCTCGCGCGCGCACCGGTGCGAGAACGTCGGCTATCGCATTCTCGAGCACGGCTGGGTTGCGGCCGCTGGAAACCCATGCCGTCGGCATGACGAGCAACTCCGCGCCCGCGTCGACGAGCGCGCGCGATATCTCCGGCATGCGACCATCGGCGCAGACGAGAACGCCGAGGCGCCCGGCGCTGGTCTCGATCGGCGCGATGCGCGTCCCTGGCGAAAACCACCGGCGATCGAAGTGCCAGAGAAAAATCTTCTCGGCGCGGCCGGCGACGCTTCCGTCGCTGTCGATCGCGACGGCGGCGTTGTAGAGATCGCCTCCGTCGCGCACCGCAGCGCCGGCGACGATGACGGTTTTATGGCGTTGAGCGAGGTCGCGGAGTCTCTCGAGAGCGCGTTCGACGGCGGCAGTATCTCCATCGCGTCCGCCGATCACGTAGCCGGGAATCGTTGCTTCGGGTAAGACGACGAGGTCCGCACCGGCCGCGGCGCGATCGACGTCGCGCACGATCGCGTCGAACGCCGTCTGAAACTGCGTGCAGTCGTGCGCGCGCAACTGCAACGCAACGACGCGGAGCGAACGTGTCATCTTCCGTTCGATTCGGCTTGTTCGGGCGCAGGTCCCGGCACGTCGCAGCGAAGAACGTCGAACCATGCAACGTCCGCTCTGTGCCGCAGGCATTCTCTTTGCATTGTGTGCGGCTTCGCTTGCAGCCACTCCGAATGAGCCCTCGCACGCTTCACGTCAGCACGCGAAAGCCACATACCGTTCTTCCGACCCGTGCGCGCGTTTGCCGAGCCGCTGGCAACGAGCGCAGTGCTGGGAGTTCCATCACTCCGCTCCGGGCGACGAATACTTCGGCCGCATGAAAATGAGCTACCTCGGAATCGACAACACGGCAC
Source organism: Vulcanimicrobiota bacterium (assembly GCA_030038335.1). Classification (GTDB taxonomy): domain Bacteria; phylum Vulcanimicrobiota; class Vulcanimicrobiia; order Vulcanimicrobiales; family Vulcanimicrobiaceae; genus Tyrphobacter. Next base: position 155 of record JASHPC010000272.1, on the reverse strand, counting down.
GCGACGTCGCGATCGAAGCGGGCGCATACACGACCGATCCCGGACTCATCGCCCGCGTTGCATTCGCGGACGAGGCGCTGCGCGAGTGGGAACGCCGCTACCCGGGCGATCCTCAACTGGCGCGAAGCTATTTTCTGATGGTCGAGGTTCTGCGT
>JASHPC010000271.1 GCA_030038335.1 Vulcanimicrobiota bacterium | reverse complement strand
GATGCACGAGTGGGCAAAGGCGCGTAATGGAAATGGTGGCGCGGTAGGCAGGTGGACGGGAGAAGGCGGCAGTCAGACGGCGGTCATCGGAGAGATCGAAGCCGGCAGCAACGGACAGAACGTCTCGCAAGAGGCCGCGAAGGACGTTGCAGACGGCGCCGTCGTGATCGCTGCGATTACGAGTTGTACGAACACGTCTAATCCGTCCGTTCTCGTGGGCGCCGGACTTCTCGCGCGAAACGCAATCGAGAAGGGTTTGCGCACGAAACCATGGGTGAAGACGTCGCTTGCGCCGGGCTCGCAGGTCGTCACCGACTATCTCGCGCGAGCAGGGTTGCAGCAGTATCTGGATCAGCTGGGATTCGACCTCGTCGGATACGGGTGCACGACGTGCATCGGAAACTCCGGCCCTTTGCCTGCGGAAGTTGCGGACAAAGTCGAAGAGCACGATCTCATCGTTGCTGCCGTGCTCTCCGGAAATCGCAACTTCGAAGGCCGCATTCATCCGCAAGTTCGCGCGAACTATCTTGCCTCTCCGCCACTCGTCGTCGCATACGCATTGGCAGGCCGCATGGACGTCGACTTGACGACGGAGCCGCTCGGAGCCGGCAAGGATGGCCCCGTCTATCTGCGTGACGTGTGGCCGAGCAACGACGAGATTGCGAACGTTGTCACGGCGTGCATCACGGACCGGATGTTTAAGGAGCGTTACGGCGACGTCTTCAAGGGTGACGCAAACTGGGCGAAGCTCGACGTCGCGAAGAGCGAACGCTTCGAATGGGGTCCAAAATCGGAGTACGTGAAGCTTCCGCCGTACTTCGACCGGATGCCGGCGGAGGCGCCTCCCACATCCGACGTGGCGGGAGCGCGAGCGCTCGCCGTACTCGGCGATTCAGTGACGACGGACCATATATCGCCCGCGGGAGCGATCGCGCGAAACAGCCCGGCCGGCAAGTATCTCTTGGAGCGCGGAATCGAACAGAAGGACTTCAACTCGTACGGTTCGCGCCGTGGTAATCACGAAGTGATGGCCCGGGGAACGTTTGCAAACGTGCGTCTCCGTAATCTGCTCGTGCCCGGCGTCGAGGGCGGCATGACGCGTTATCTGCCGAGCGGCGAGCAAATGAGCATCTACGATGCGGCGATGAAGTACGTAAAAGACGGGACGCCGCTCGTGATCGTTGCGGGGAAGGAGTACGGTTCCGGCTCTTCTCGTGACTGGGCTGCGAAGGGACCGTATCTACTCGGCGTCAAGGCGGTCATCGCGGAGTCGCTCGAGCGCATCCATCGCAGCAATCTCATCGGCATGGGCATTCTTCCGCTCGAGTTTTCGGGTGGGGCGACGCGCGAGTCGCTCGGCCTCACAGGCGAGGAAATCTACGACGTCACGGGAATTGCTGGCGGCATCACGCCGCGCATGAGCGCGAAGGTGACGGCGCGTGACGCAGAGAGCGGTAAGACGACCTCCTTCGACGTGCTCGTGCGCATCGACACGCCCGACGAAGCCGAATACTATCGCCACGGCGGAATCTTGCAATACATGTTGCGGCAACTGCGAACGCGATGAAGGAAGAACGCCTCGTCCATCGCCTCGAGGCGTTCTCAGACATCGTCATCGGCTTCGTGCTCGCGGAGATGGCGATCACGCTGGCGATCCCAAAGACTGCGCCGACGACGAATGAGCTTTTGGGCAATCTCGGGGCCTTCGCGGTGACCTTTGGCCTTGTTGCGATCGTATGGTCGCTGCACAATCGGCTCTTCGCGATCTACTTCGTGCCCAACGCGTTGATGACGGTCGTCAACTTCGCTATGCTCGCGGCTCTCGTCATGATGGGATACGTCTTCTCACTCGCGATGCACTTCGCGAGCAGGCCTGGAGCGGCTCCGCTCTTGAGCATCTGGTTCTACTGCTTTGCAGTCGTCTATTTTCTCATCGCTGCAATGTATGGGATAGGAGCGTATCTCCGGCGCGCGGAGCTGACCCCGCGTGAGTTCTCTTTCGGTGTGGGGCGTTGTATGTCGTCGATGGTCGGCACGTTGGCGCTTGCGCTCGTCGGCACGTTCTTCGCGCACGCACATCACGCGCGACAGCTCAACGGCGTGCTGCCCTACGTTGCCCTCTTAGCGGTCATTTCGATCGCGATACGAACTGTCATTGGGCGCCGGCTTCTCACAACATGACCCGGCGGAAATCCGCAAGTGCATTTGCGACGTAGACGAGGAAGCGTGCGGCGCCTGCGCCATCGATGACGCGATGGTCGTAACTCACGCTGATTGGTAGGATAAGACGTGGCACGAAGTGTTTCTTCGTCCATACCGGCTTTATTGCAGCGCGGGTAGCGCCGAGAATGGCGACTTCCGGCGCGTTCACGATCTGCGTGAACTGCGTTCCTCCAATGCTGCCTATCGACGAAATCGTAAACGTTCCGCCCGTCATGTCGGGAAGTCCGAGCTTGCCTTCTCGCGCTTTGCCGGCCATCTGCGCGGCCTCGGCGGCGATATCGAGCAAGCCTTTCGTGTCGGCGGCTTTGATGACGGGAACGACGAGGCCGTCCTTCGTATCGGCGGCGAAACCGATGTTGTAATACTTTTTGTAGACGATTTGATCGCCGTCGAGCGACGCGTTGAACTCAGGAAACTCCTTGAGTGCAGCAACGCAGGCTTTGACGAGAAACGCGAGCATCGTGAGCTTGACGCCGCGCTTCTTTTTCTCTTGCTCGGAGTTGATCTTTAGTCGAAACTTCTCGAGCGCCGTAACGTCGGCTTCGTCGTAGTTCGT
>JASHPC010000270.1 GCA_030038335.1 Vulcanimicrobiota bacterium | reverse complement strand
CCGCCAACTGCCTTGGCAGGCATGGAATCGAACGGGCGGCAAGCGAAGCGCCCTCCTACCGATGGCAAAAGCGCGCTATTTGCTTCTCCTCCTGCCATTCGTCGCGTATCTCTACCCGCCGCTCTACGATCGCATGGAGCCGCGGATCTTCGGCTTTCCATTTTTCTACGCGTACCAACTGATCTGGGTCGCGCTGACGTCGTTGCTTTTGGCCGCAGTGATTTGGATGAAGCGCTCGCGGCGATGACCTCTCACGCTCGGGACGTCATTTTTGCGACGCTCGTCCTCGCCGTGACGCTGCTCGGCTTCGTCGCCGCACGCTGGAGCCCGGCGAATCTACGCCATCCGGAAGAATGGGCTTTAGGCGGGCGGCGATTCGGTACCGCGATCTCATGGTTCCTCATCGGAGGAGATCTCTACACGGCGTATACGTTCATTGCGGTGCCCGCGCTCTTGTACGGTGCCGGCGCACTCGGCTTTTACGCTGTGCCGTATGCTGCGATAGCATATCCGTTTGCGTTCGTCGTTTTCACTCGTTTCTGGAGGATTGCTCGCGAGAACAACTACATAACGGCCGCGGACTTCGTTCGCGACCGCTTCGGAAGCAGGTCTCTCGAGATTGCCATCGCGGCAACCGGCATTCTTGCGTCGCTCCCGTACATCGCGCTGCAAGTCGTTGGCATGAAAGCAGTTCTCACGTACCTTGGCGGCGCGTTCGCAGTCGCGAACGGCACGCTCGCTCTGACGATCGCATTCGTGTTACTCGCCGCGTACACCGTCACGAGCGGATTGCGCGCGCCAGCGGCCATAGCCGTCGTCAAGGATACGCTCATTTACGCGACGGTGATTGCTGCACTCGTCATCATTCCGGCCCGTCTCGGCGGGTGGACGCACGTATTCGATGCGAGCGCAGCCGGGCTCGCGGCGCGTACGAAGCCGGTGTCGATCCTTCTGCCACCGTCGCTGGACCTTGCGTACGCAACGATGGCATTCGGCTCTTGCCTTGCGCTCTTCATGTATCCGCACTCCATCACGTCGGTGCTCGCGGCGAAGAGCAGAGCTGTCGTCCAGCGCAACATGGTACTGCTTCCGATCTACTCCATCATGCTCGGTTTTCTCGCGTTGCTCGGGTACTGCGCGATCGCCGCCGGCATCAAGACGACGAATACCAGCCTCGTCATTCCCATGCTGCTCGATCGCTTCTTCCCGCCCTGGCTCTCGGGAATCGCGTTCGCAGCGATCGTCATCGGAGCGCTGGTCCCCGCTGCGATCATGGCGATCGGATCGGCGAACCTCTGCGCGCATAACGTCTTTTCGGGATTCCATCGAGATCGTCCGCGCTCCGACGCGCGTCTTTCGAAGCTGCTCACGCTTGCCGTGTGCGCCTTCGCGCTGTGCTTCGTTCTCTTCGTGCCCACGACGTACGCGATCAACTTTCAGCTGCTCGGGGGCATCTGGATGGTGCAGGTCGTCCCCGCATTCGTGCTCGATCTCTCGTCACGAACGCTCGACCGCCGCGCATTGCTCGCCGGATGGGCCGTATCGATGCTCGCGGCGACGGCGATGGCTGCGAGTACGGTAACGCACGGCGGGGGCATCTCGCCTAACCTTACCATCTCTGTCTTCGGCCAGCACGTCACCGCGTTCATCGCACTCTATGGTCTCGCGATCAACGTCATCGTGAGTGCGGGGCTCTCTCCAATCCTACGCGCCGGAAGCGCTAGCGAATCCTAAAGGGCGCGTCCTCCTCGACGGCAATGCCGTTTGCGTTGCGCGCGATGATGCGCAAGCGATAGGCACGCAGGAAGATAGGCGGCACGACATAGATGCCAACGCCGAACGCGAATCGACCCACCCCGACCTTCGGAACGTTGATGGAAAACAGGTTACTGCGCACTTCGACACTCGCAACGTTCGTGGACGTGACAAACGTCCCACGCCACACGTCGCCGCGCGCCACGTCGAGAGAAGAAAACGCTACACGAATGAGCCGCGGCGCAGCGTCGGGCGGAAGCCTCAACGCTGCCGCGTGAGGCGAGGTTCCGATCGAGACGTTTCGCGGCATCGACTGCGGGCTGCCGCCACACGCACTGAAGAGGAAGACGCTCGCGACGAGCGGACTCGCTCTTCGAAGGCGATCCATGAGATGCATCAATCTCCGTCCTTCGGCGGGGTTTCCTGCCTAGAAGCCGTACGTATTGCCAAGTGCGCTCGCTGACGTTCGACTACGCTGTGAGCATCTGTTGCGTCTGGGTCGTCGCAGGCATCTTCGTCGACGTGTGGGCACACGGGCACGTTCCCGTCGAAACGTTCTTCACGCCGTATCACGGAGCGATTTATGCCGGCGCGCTCACACTCGTCGTCGTCTTCGTCGCTTTCGGCGCGCGGAATCTCGCGCGCGGCAGCGGCTGGCGCGACTGCATTCCCGCACCGTACCGCGTCGCGCTCCTGGGATTTCCGATCTTCCTCGTCTCCGGTGTCGGGGATTACTTCTGGCATCTGCTTCTCGGGCTGGAGTCGGGCGTCGATGCCGTGCTCAGCCCGACGCATCAAGGACTCGGCCTCGGAATGCTCTTCGTTGCGAGCGGACCGATTCGATCGACGCTCGCGTATCGCAAAGAGAGCAGCAGCTTTACGCGTCAGGTCCCTCTCGTTCTCGGGCTGCTCGCGTGGTATGGCATCGTGCATTTGGCGACGGCGTATGCGTTCGATCCAGGGGCGGCACGTGCGGACGCTCCCCCTGCGGTCGCATACTCCGCACGATATTTTACGGCCGTCACGCTGGGCTATTACACGCTCGCCGTCGGCGTGCTCGTCATCATCTTCCAAGCCGTTCTCGTCTCGGGCTTCGCGCTTTGGGCGGTCTCGCAAATTCGCCTTCGACCGGGAGCCTTCACGATTCTCTTCACGTGCGCAAATGCGATGGCGGCTGCGCCTTTCACGAATCAGACGCCGCTGCTTGCGATTGCCGTCGTCGCGTCCATTGCCGCAGGAATCGTCGCCGACGTCATGGTCGCAGCGCTCGATCCGCGTCCCGATCGTCCGGCAGCGTATCGTTGGTTCTCAGCGATCGTCCCGATGGTCTACTCGGGCATCTTCCTTTTAGCGACACAGGTTCTCGCGGGCGGCATTTGGTGGGATTGGAACGTCGTGCTCGGCGCGTGGTGCTGGGCTGGCGTTGCGGGTCTCGGGCTTAGTTTCATCGCGCTCGCACATCGATCGTGAACGCTTTCACGCGAATCGGCTTGCCCCTCGCGCTCGTTTCGCTGGCGCTACACATGGCCACGGCCGGACGCTACGGATACTTTCGAGACGAGCTGTACTTCATCGCGTGCTCGCACCACCTCGCATGGGGCTACGTTGACCAGCCCCCCCTCGTTGCAGTTGCAGCGTTCCTCTCGCGACCGTTCGCGTACGCGTTGCCGGCGTTGCGCGCGCCTCCCGCTTTTGCCGCCGCGGCGACGGTCGCCCTCGCCGTGGAACTCGCGCGTGTTCTCGGAGGCGGAACCTTTGCGCGCTGGACTGCCGGGCTGATCACCCTCTTCCTCCCTGCGTACCTGCTCCTCGGCAATACGCTCACGACGACGTCGTTCGAGCCGCTCTCGTGGATGCTCGTCGCGTACTGTGCCGTTCGTCTCATTCGCTCGCACGGCAGTCCGCTCTGGTGGATCGCAGCGTCCCTTGCTCTCGCGTTCGGACTTTACGGCAAGTATTCGATCGGAATTCTCGCGGCGGCGCTCGTTCTCGGCATCCTGACGACACCGCAGCGCCACGTGCTCGCATCGCCTTGGCTTGCAGGCGCGACGGGGCTCGTCGCGCTGCTCGTCCTTCCAAACGTTCTGTGGCAGAGCGCGCACGCCTGGCCAATGCTCGAGGTGCTGCGCGGCGACGCCGCGCACCGCCCGGCTTTCCAAAACGGCATCGCTCTAGAGTCGCGCAATCTCGCCGTAAACGCGCTGTCCTTCGCGGCGGAACAGTTCGTATACGCGAACGTGCTCGCCGCGCCCGTATGGATAGCGGGAATCATCGAACCCTTCCTCCGTACACAACTCAAAGACGTGCGCTTCTTTCCGATTGCGACCGTCCTTGCAATCGCATTCGCGATTGTGACCGGAGGAAAGGGCTACTACGTCGTGGGAATTTACGGACCGCTCGTTGCGATCGGCGCGGTATCAGTCGAACGTCTGCCGGCGCTTCTGCGCGGCGCGCTGCTCGCCGGTGCCATCGCTGCAGCGATCGTCGCCTTGCCTTTCTCGCTGCCGGTCCTCCCCGTCGACTCGCTGGTCTCGTACTCGAAGACGCTGCATGTTACCGGTAACGGCGGGTCGCAGCCGCATCTCGTGCAAGCCGTCTTTGCCGAGGAGTTCGGATGGGATCGCCTTGCGCGCGACGTCGCTTCCGTGTATCGAACGCTACCGCGGGAACGCCGTTTGACGGCGGCGGTCTATGCCGATACCTACGGCGACGCGGGTGCCCTCGACTTTTTCGGCCCGCAATACGCGCTGCCGCCGGTAATCTCGTCGCAGAATACGTACTATCTTTGGGGAACACACGGCGCGAGCGGCACGACGCTGATCGCGGTTGGTGCGACGCGCATAGACGTTCTCCGCCGGTACTATCGGAGCGTTCGCCTCGCGCGCACGTCGTTCGACCCGAGAAAATGGGTCGTCGAAGGACCAGCTCCTATCTACGTCTGCGAGGACCCCGTCGCTCCGCTTTCACGCATCTGGCCTCATCTGCGCTGGTACGGCGCGTAACGGCGCGTCCCGAACGCAGACCGTACGGGCACTCGTGCCATCGTGGAGGAACGCGAACGCGGATTCACGATGCTCGAGCTTGCGATCGCATGCGGCATCCTTACACTGCTTACGTTCGTTGGAGTGTGGTCGTTCTCGCTTCGTCCAAACGCGCTCGTCGCGGCGACGAACGACTTCGACGCCGCTCTCGCTTCAGCGCAAGCGGTCGCGGCAACGAGCGGAAACGGCGCAACGCTCGTCTTCGCTCCACGGGTTGCGCCGAACGGTAGCGCGCTCCCAGGATTCATGCTTCGCGTCTACAGCGGACGGCCAAACGGAGAAGCCACCGTCGCGCCGGCGAGAGCGATCTTCGTCGTCGGAAGCGCCGCCGTTCGCGAAAAGACTCTTGGCGGTCCGCCGTTCACGGTGTTCTTGGATAGTGCGGGAAATGCATCCGGAAAGGCTGCGTATCCGCAACTCGACGGGCGCGGTGACGCGGAGTTTGCGAGCCTTGCGCAAGAGCCGCCGTGTCCACCTGGTGGTTTTCTTCTTACCTTCTCGGTACCGCAGTCGCACGCTTCGCAGACGCGCGTGCTCTCTTGCCGAAGTTCTACCAACGACACGGCCCCTTCGGTTACGTCGCCGACGCCGAACGTGCCGCTCGTGACGCCGACAACGCTCGTCTTTCACTGGCCATCGGATGCGCAGCAGCGTTTGGCCGCAACCGAGTGGGGATACACGCATTGGTTCGCCTCGGGTAATGGTTTCTCGTGCGGAAATGGTGTCGCTGTCTTTCCGAACGTGCTTCCGTCGCCTTTTAGCGCGCCCGCCTTTGCAAACGAAGGCCTCGCGGTTCCGACACCGCCTCCAGACACGCCGTTTTCGTACCCGAACTCCGGTGGCGAAAGCATGAACGACGCGCCCGCGATGTTTCCGCTACAGCCTGAAGCAGCCGGGCTCTGCAGCACCGTCCTCGTCGACGCCTTCGGCCAGCACGCAACGGCCGCAGTAGCCGTCATGGGTTGGCTCACGGCGGCATACGACACGCAAAGTGCGACGCACGCCGCCGGAACCATCACTATTCCCGCACGTGCGCTTCCCTCGGCGGGAAGCAACGTCACGCTCGCGCTTGCCAAGGCGTACGATGGCGCGCCGCTCTCACCGCGCGTCGCGTTCACGGGGACCAACGCGCAAGTCTGCGCCGCCGATCTTCGTGCGGAAGCTAGCGGAGGTACGACACCCGCGACGCTTTCGCCGGCTCCCGCAACGGCCTCGGTGACGCTTACGGTAAACGTTCTCCCGCCATCTGAACTTGCGTGCAGCGGCGTCGTGTACAATCACTACGACGACGCTACCGCCCCAAGCGATGCAGCTGCCGAGCTAGGCGAAGGCGTTCCCTTCGCGATCTCGCTTGCGCCCGCCGGCAGCCCGCTCTCGACGCTCGGCGCCATCGTCTTTTGGCTCGCACCGGGAGCCGGTGGAGTATGCAGTTACGCGCAACTCTATCTCCAAGACGGCTCGCTCGATGCCAGTGCCCCGAACGTCACCGACGCAGTCAACCACACTGACGCGCACGGCTGCACGACGAATCAGACGGTCAACCTGTGGGCATCGGAGGCGCACTACGCCGGTGACTTCTCTCTCGACCTCGGAAGTTGCGGGAGCGCGCTGCGCGCGAGCGCATCGCGCTGGGCGGTGGATGACGCGATCACGTTGCAGAGCGCCGCTGCCATATCGGAGTGCGCGATGCAAGTACAGTCCTCGGATCAAACCGTTTCAAACGGCGGCGCGAAGTCGCTGCACGTGATCGTGAACTCCTGTCAAGGGACGACAATGACCGTTGGCATCGGAAGCGGCTGCCTCTTCATGATGCCGATTTCGTCTGGCGATCCTCCAGACTGTACCCCGGGCGGGTCCGGCGGCGAGATGGTCGCCGTTACCGTCACGAGCAATCCCGATCCAATGCTTGGAACGCTCGCCACCGTCAACTCCGATGGCACGCAGGACACGTATTTGTGGACGCGCACGCAACCGGGCGTGCAGACGATCTCCTACGACGAAGTCGTTACGCTCTGCGGCCGCATAACCAAGAGTCAGGAAACGTACACGTTTTCATAGGATACGCGTAAGACAAGGGTATACACGAGCGCAAGTCGCATCTGAGGCAAATGCAACGCTGGGGCGCTGCGGTTCTCGCCCTCGTTCCCGTTCTCGCTCTCAGTGTCGCCGTTCCGTTCGTGAACAGGCTGAATCCGACCGTCCTTGGGCTTCCGTTCGTCTTCTTCTGGATCGTCGCTTGGGTCTTTGCGACGCCGCTCTTTCTTTGGACCATCGGAAGATTGGAGCGGCGCTGGTGACCGGCGCCGTGGTCGCGCTTGGAATCGTTGCGTGCGTAATCGCGGGGACGATCATCTTCGCGCTATGGCACTCGGCGCGCCGAACGACGAGTCCGCAGGAGTATATCATTGGGAATCGGTCGTTCGGCTCGTTATTTCTCTGGCTATTGCTCGCCGGCGAAGTCTACACGAGCTTCTCCTTCTTGGGCGCTGCCGGCTGGGCATACGGGCGTGGCGCTCCTGCGTATTACATTCTCGCGTACGGAGCCTGCGCATATACGCTCGGATACTTTCTCCTCCCCCAAATCTGGCGAGTCGCAAAGGAACGCGGCCTTCTCACGTCGGCGGATTTCTTCGTCGACCGGTATGGAAGCCGCACGCTCGGCATGCTCGTCGCGCTCGTCCAGTTAGGCTCCATGATCCCGTACGTTACGCTGCAGATCTCCGGACTTCAGATCTTGCTTCACATCGCCGGATACGGAATGTTCGACGCGACGGCGGCGGCGGGAGTCGCGTTCTGCGTCGTCGCGCTTTTCGTCTTTACTGCCGGGCTGCGCGGCACTGCCTGGGCATCGGTCGTCAAGGATGCGCTCGTTCTTGGCGCCGCCGCATTCGCGGGCATTGTCATTCCCATGCACTTCTTCGGCTCTCTCCCTCATATGCTCGAGCGGCTTCGAGCCGAGCATCAAGCGATGCTTACGCTTGCCCCCGCGTCCAGCCCATCAGGAACGGTGTGGTACGTGACGACCGTCCTCTTGACGTCCGTTGGCTTCTACATGGGGCCGCAATCATTTGCGGCTACGTACAGCGCAAAGAGCGCTGAGGCTCTGCGCCGCAACGCCGTTTTTCTTCCGCTCTATCAGGGCGTCTTATTACTCGTCTTTTTCGCGGGATTCGCCGCGCTGCTCGTCATGCCGGGACTCAAGGGAGCGCAGTCGGACCAGTCGTTCATGCTCGTCGTGCAGCGCTACTATCCGTCCTGGGTGCTCGGAGTGATTGCGGCGTCGGGTGCACTCGCCGCGCTCATTCCGGCCTCTGCTATTCTTCTCGGGACTGCGAGCCTCGTCGCCAAGAATGTGATCGGAGACGGCTTCGGCATTGCACAAAGCGACGCTGCGCGTCTTTTGTCGACGCGCGTGCTCGTTCTCGTCATTGCGTTGCTTGCGCTGGTATTCTGGCTCTACGAACGTTCCTCGCTCGTCGGGCTCCTGCTCATAGCCTATAACGGCATGACGCAGATTCTGCCAGGCGTCGTCTGCGCGTTCGTCTGGCGCCGCGCAACGGCGTGGGGCGTCGGCGCGGGCATTCTCGCGGGCATTCTCGTCGCCGCCTGGCTAAGCGCGAGCGCGACGCCCTGGGGAATTAACCCTGGATTCGCCGCGCTCGTCGTGAACGTGATCGTGCTGCTTGGCGTCTCTATCGCGACGCAAAGCAGTCGCGACAGTACACCGGCTTATCCCCCCGTGGGTTAAACGGCACTTCCGCGACGCCACCGCAGTTGCTACACGTCGCGGTGAACATTTCGCGCACGCGCGGCGTTCCAGCGTTCGCGTTGCCTCCTTGCCCTTGCGCGCGCATCGCCTTTCGCGCTTGGCGGCAGTCGGGACAACGATTGGGTTTGTTCTGGAAGCCCTTCTGCTCGTAAAAGCGCTGCTCGCCGGCGCTGAACACGAACTGACGACCGCAATCGACGCAGTTGAGCATTTCGTCTACATACACGGAAAACGAACTCCTAATAGCAACGGACCAGAGCGTCGACATCCTCTTCGAAGATGTAGTGCGGACCGATCGCGAGAGAGATGAGATGCGCGCATGCACGATTCAACGGGTCGTTGTGATACGACGCGTCGTCGCCGAAGAGCCGAGCCATTGGTCATGCGAGCCGTCCCAGTTCCTAAGAAGAACGCCGCTTCTCCGGCACTCCTTCCGGGTCCCTGCCGGGGCATAGGCACCGGGTGCCGAACGACTCGCTCATGGCAACTTTGGCGGTACCTTCACAACTCGTCGACGACGTCGTCGCCCTTCGGCGTGACATCCACATGCATCCCGAGCTGGGATTTGAGGAGCAACGCACGGCGGCACTCGTCGCAGAGCGCCTGCACGGACTGGGCTTCGACGTACACGAGGGAGTTGCGACGACCGGTGTCGTCGGGGTGCTGCGCGGTGCGCGCCCCGGTCGCACGATCATGCTGCGCGCGGACATGGATGCGCTGCCCGTAACAGAAGAGACCGATCGACCTTATGCGTCGCAGAACGTCGGTGTCATGCACGCTTGCGGTCACGACGGTCACGTCGCGATCTTACTCGGCGCCGCATCGCTCGTCGCCAGCGCGCGCGAGGAGCTTGCTGGGACACTCTGTCTCGTCTTTCAGCCGGCCGAAGAAGGACGTGGCGGAGCGAAACGCATGGTCGAAGAGGGCATCATCGAGCGTTTTGGGATCGAGCGCGCGTACGGGCTGCATCTCTCTTCGAGACATCGAAGCGGCACGCTCGGCTTCCGTAGCGGTCCGATGTACGCCTCGAGCGACTCCATCGAAATTGCGGTCCACGGAGTCGGCGGCCATGGAGCGGCGCCGCACGAGGCGATCGACCCGATTCTGACTTCCGCGCACTTTATCAACTCGCTTCAGCAAGTTGTTTCGCGCATGATCGACCCGCTCGAGCCCGCCGTCGTCACCATCGGTTCGATACACGGCGGCACGATCCACAACGTAATCCCGCGCTCGTGCACGATGCTCGGAACCGTGCGCTCCTTTTCCGAGAGTGTCCGCGATGCGATGCCCGATCGTATCGAGCGCGTCTTGCGTGCATGCTGCGACGCCTCCGGCGCGACGTACGACTTCGAGTATCTGCGACGCTATCCGGTTACGGCGAACGACGACGCGCAGACCGAGTACGCGCGGTCCCTCGCCACGCGCCTCGTCGGCGCGGATCGGGTCTTCGACGCGGAACGCCTCATGGGAGCCGAAGACTTCTCGTTCTTCGCGCAGCGCGTCCCCGCGTGTTACTACGCGCTCGGTGCGCGCGGTGACGCGAAGAGCTCGCATCCACACCATTCGAGCCTCTTCGACATCGACGAAGCGGCGCTGCCGACGGGCGTTGCCATGATGACGGCGCTCGCGCTGGATGCCGGCGCCAATGCACCGTGACCGCCACGATCCCCGAAGTCATCGCGCCGCAATCGCTGCGCGATTATCTCGAGGTGATGGCGAGAGCCGTCTTCCAAACGGGCCTCAGCTGGAGACAGATCGCGGTTCACTGGGAAGCGTATCGCGCGGCATTCGAGGACTTCGACGTCTCGCGCGTCGCGACATTCGACGAGATTGACGTCGAGCGAGTTCTCGCGACGAGCGGCGTGCTGCGTTCGCCGCGAAAGATTCACGCGGTGATCCGTAACGCACGTGAGATGCTCGACCTCGAAAGAGCGCCTGGCGGCTTTGCCGGATACCTGCGCAGTTTTGCAGACTATGCTTCGCTCGCCAAGGATCTCAAACGGCGTTTTGCGTTCATGGGCGAGATGAACGTCTGGTACTTCCTCTTTCGGGCCGGCGTAGCAGTGCCGCAATTTGAGCCGTGGATCACGACGATTCCAGGAAAGCACCCGAGAATGCGAGAGATGGTGGAACTAGCACGCGAACAAGGCCGCTCCCCCGAGCGGCCTTGATTGCTTCCAAGTGATGCCCTTCGTTTAGGGCTGAGGGTTACCCGTACAGGCTGGGCTTCCGCCGCTAACAGGACACGGAGTGGGGACGAGCGAGTCGCTTGAAGGCGTGATCGCCCTGATGTCCGCTGCGATCGTCGCGTTTGCGGCTCCCATGTCGTTGTCCCACGCTGGGATCGTTGGGTAAAGCGGGGTTCCGGAGTTTTCCGCCGATGCGATGTCCGTGAGGAGTTTCTGCTCTTGCGTCGTCTTCGGTGACGTGCGCAGTTCCGCCGCCCATGCCGATATCGTATTGAGATTCCAGTCGTCGAACGACGTGTCGCTCTCGTTCTGCGCGTTCAGGAAGACGTAGAGCGCTGCTGCCGTCGTCGCAACGTCCGTCACGTCCGTTGCTCCGCTGCCAATGTAGACGTCGTGCGCCGGAATGCTCCCGAGAAAGAGCATCGTCCATGCTTCCGTATGCGTCGACGAGTTCGCGCCGATCACCATATAGTTTCGTCCGGGCACCGTCGTGTACGTTGGGCTCGGTGAGGACGGCACCGCTGTTGCCGTTGCGGCGACGGTAAAGTTACCGGATCCGTCGGCTGTCGTCGTGCCTGCTTGCGCGGAGCAGCCGCACGTGTACACGACGTTTGCGTCCGCCATGGCGACGCCGTTCACCGAAAGCGTTCCGGAAGCTCCCGGGGTACTCGTCGGAGTCTGCGTTGGAGGTGACGTTGGAGGCGTGCCGCCACCGCCGCCACCGCTACTGCCGCCACCACCGCACGCAGCGAGTGCGGCTGCAACGGTAAGAAGGCCCGCAAAAATGATTATTCGAGCATTCCCAAGTCTCATCGATTGACGGCTCCGCAAGAGAAGAGAGTGATGACGAGAGCCATCATCGCAAATCCAACTC
>JASHPC010000269.1 GCA_030038335.1 Vulcanimicrobiota bacterium | reverse complement strand
GTTTGGTACGGGTGCTCCCCGGCGGGCATCGGCTTACGAAGCGATAACGTCGACCGTAGCTTTTGCGACGACGCTCTTGTGGAGCTTGACCTCCACGGGATACGAACCGAGACTCTTGATCTGGCTCTTGATCTCGACCTTGTGCTTGTCGATAGGCACGGCGACTGCTGCCGCTATTGCAGCCGCAACGTCGGCGTTCGTCACGGCGCCGAAGAGTTTTCCGTTCCCGCCAGCGCGCGCTTTAACGGAGAGGCGCGACGTCTCGATGCGGCGTGCAAGGTCGTGCGCGTCGGCAAGCGCCTGCGCTTCGCGCCGCTCTTTCGCTTTCTTCTGCTCGCCGAGAACCGCCAGCGCGCCTTTGCTCGCCTCTTGCGCGAGATTCCGCGGCACGAGAAAGTTGCGCCCATATCCCTCGGCAACATCGACGATGTCGCCCTTGCGGCCCAGCGACGCGACGTCGCCGAGCAGAATCACCTTCATGTACGACTGCCTCTATTCGGAGACGAACGGGAGAAACGCGATCGTGCGCGCGCGCTTGACCGCGAGCGTGAGCATGCGCTGGTGCTTCGCGCAGTTTCCCGAGATACGCCGAGGCACGATCTTACCGCGCTCTGAGACGTACTTGCGCAAGCGGTTGACGTCACGGTAGCTGACGTCGACTGCTTTCTCGATACAGAAGGAGCAAGGCTTGCGCTTCGGGCGGCGATCTTTCGCGGCGCGTTTTGGTTTACCGGGCATCGAACTTCCTTTCAAATACGACTAGGTGGAGTACGGTTGCGTCGCTCGGTGGGCTCGCAACCCTAGCCAAGTCCCGCAAGCGGGACGGGGAGGAACGTCTGTTCGAGGCGGCTGCTTCGCCCCCTTCTTCAGAGATTCGGCTTGATGAAGAGCAGCCCGTCGTTGTAGTCGAGGTACAAAACGTAGTGTTGCAAGGCGTTTCGGCCAATGATTCGCATGCCCTTAGATCTTTCCGATCGCACCATCGTAGAAGCAGCGGCCACAGACCTGAATGTAATGGTGCTCTCCCTCGATTGCGATCTGCTCGCCCTCGGTGACGCGCCTTCCGCCTCCGTCGACGCGCACGTTCATCGTTGCTTTTCGACCGCACGCACAGACCGTCTTGAGCTCCTCGATGCTGTCCGCGAGCGTCAGCAGATGCGCCGATCCGGGGAACGGCTCGCCGAGGAAGTCGCTTCGCAGCCCGTAGCAAATGATCGGGGTTCCGACGACGTGCGCGACGCGATGGAGTTGGCGCACCTGCTCTTTCGTCAGAAACTGCGCTTCGTCGACGAGGATGCACGCTGCTTCGCGTTCCTCCTTGAGCCGCTGGAAGAAGTCGAGCGACGCGTTGTACGTCATCGCGCCACGCTGCGGGCCGAGCCTGGACGTGATGATTCCGATGCCATACCGGTTGTCGAGCTCTGACGTGAAGATGAGAACGCTGCGCCCGTGCTCTCCGTAGTTGTGCGCGACTTGCAGCAACGCCGTGGACTTCCCAGCGTTCATAGCGGAGTATCGGAAGTAGAGTTTCGCCATGTCGTGCGTAATCGAGGTACAGCCGGGACGTTACGCGCGGCTCTCGGGCCCGCCTTCTGCTCGGCTCTTCGAGAGCACGGCAAGCCCAAGGAGCGGCAATGCTACCACCTGCGCTACAACCGAGAACAGGACGAGCCACGGAGCTGACAGGTCGTAGAGCGCTCCCATGGCGATGCTTCCGAGAAACCACGAAACGCCGAAGATGCCGTCGAAGAGGCCGAGTGCCGTGGCGCGCTGCGGCGCCGGGATCATGCGCGCAACGAACGCCGGCAGAAGCGTCTCCTGCGTCGCCATCCCGAAACCCCAGACGAGCACACCGGCAACCGCTGCGGCAGGGCCTCCAAGAAAGCACAGCGGCGCAAAGAACGCGGTTACTGCGAAAGCGCCGAGCAGAACTGGACTTCGGAAACGATCTGATAGACGCCCGAAGACTGGCGCGCAGAGTACGCCGACGAGCATAGCGCCCGCGTAGAGCACGGGAACGAGCGCATCTGGAACGACGTGCGCTTTACTGAAATGGAACGAGACGAGCGCGAAGTCCGCAAACCCTGCTGCCGTACACGCCGCGCCTGCCGCGAGCCACCAATACGCGGCACCGAACCGGCGAACGCGCGGAACCGGATGTCTCTCGAGTGTATGGGGCGCCGGATACTGCACGCGCGCGACCGCGAGTGCAGCGAGCGAGAGTATCGCAGGAGCGAGCAGCACGCCAAAAGCCGCGCTGAAACCGCGGTGGAGCGAGAGCAGCGCCGCAACGACGAGCGGGCCCACCGTTGCGCCTGCCTGATCCATTGCTTCGTGGAAACCGAACGCCCAACCGTGGCCAATCTGCGAACCGGCGCTTGCGAGCATCGAGCCTACCGAGGGTTTGCGCACGCCGCGACCGAGTCGTTCGCCAACGATGAGAGCACCCGCGACGGGCCAAGCACGCGCGACGGCGAGCGCAGGCACCGCGAGAAGATTGATCGCGTATCCTGCAAATGCGATCGGCCAGTAGCGACGCGTACGATCCGCCGCTGCACCAGAGATGACGCGTATGCCGTAGCCGACGAGCTCGCCGAATCCGGCAACGAAACCGACGACGAGGCCTGTCGCGCCTAGGTGCGCGAGGAACGGACCTGCAATGCTCCGGCCGCCCTCGTACGTCATGTCGGCGAAGAGGCTCACGACGCCGAGCATCACGACGAATCGGAACGGGCCTTTAGGAGGATGCTTCACAGCTGGTTCGTTGAAGTGCGCTAACGATGACCAGGAAGCGATACGTCGTCTTCGCGCTCATGTTCTTGAGCATCTCCGTCAACTACATGGACCGAGTCAACTTCTCGGTCTCGATTCCGGCTATTCGCCACGCTTTCGGTTTCGGTCTGCAGCAGATCGGTGCCATCGTCTTCGCGTGGAGTATCGTGTATGCCGTCTTCAACTTCCCCGGCGGATGGATGGTCGACCGGCTCGGCTTGCGATGGGGACTCGTCACGACGCTGGGCTGGTGGTCGATCTTCACGATTCTCACGCCGTTCGCGCGGACGCTCGGCGGATGGTACGCCATACGCGGCGTCATGGGCGCCGGTGAAGCACCGATTTGGCCGCTCAATGCAAAATGCGGTGCCGCGTGGGCCGCACCGCGCGAGCGATCGACCCTGTACACGCTCGCGGGTTCGGGACAGTATCTCGGCCCGGTCATCGGCAGCGCGCTCGCGGGGCTCATTCTCGTACGCTTCGGATGGCAGTGG
>JASHPC010000268.1 GCA_030038335.1 Vulcanimicrobiota bacterium | reverse complement strand
GCCCGGAGAGCAAGAAAGGAGCTTTCAGCATGCGAGTCGCGGCAAGCGCGCTCGTGCTGGCGATGGCTGCCGCGAGCCTGACGGCACCGGCACAGTCCCAGCAGCAGCAGCATCACCAAGGTCACCCCGCACCGGCACACGCTGCGCACGCGGCGCCCGCGAGGGGCCCCGCACGCGCTCCGTCGTACCATGCGGCGCCCGCGTATCACCCGTCATATCACGCGGCTCCCGCGTATCATCATGCGGCGCCCGCGTATCATCCCGCCGCGGTTCACCGTGCCGCACCAGCCTATCACGCCGCTGCTACGCACCGTGCGACGACCGTACACCGCACGACAACGACCGTACATCGCACGACGACAACCGTGCATCGTGCAGCGCCGGCGGTACGAGGTAGGACGAGTACCCGGTCGTCGATCGTCGGACACTACCACTCCTCCGTGACGCATTACGTCGGCACAAGGACCTCACACGTCGTTCGCACCTCATATCGCGGGACGACGGTCCGAAGCGGAGGCTTCGTGCACAGCGTCACGTCGTATCATAGCTCGCGCTATCACTACGGCGTCGTCGCGCGCTACGCGATGCATCCGTCGTATTATGGCGGAGCGCACTGGGCGTACTACGGTGGACACCATTGGTACGACGGCTATTGGTACAACTACTGGGCCAACCAGGATTGGATGTGGTGGGGCGGTTACTTCGGCTTCTGGCTGGACCTCGACGGCATCGACGTCTTCGTCTACGAGTCGTCACCCGGAGTCTGCGAATACTGGAACGGCTTCATGTGGGTCGGGTGGTACAACCCGCCGTGGACGCCGTACTACTGTCCGTACTAGGACGTTAGCGAAGACTCGTTAGTGCGATGCGGCAACTTGCGCGGGCGTTACGGCGCCTGCCGAGTTGCCCCATGCGCTGCGGACGTACGTGATGACGGCAGCGATATCGTTCGTCGAAAGCGTTTGCCCCCACGCCGGCATCTCGCCGTTATATCCGACACCCTTCACCGTAAGCTGACCGGTAAGTCCGTTCTTGACGATGTGAATGACGGTCGCGGGATCGCCGGTGACGACCGGGTTGCCCGCAAGTGGCGGGAACGTACCGGGAAGCCCTTGTCCCGATGCCTGGTGACAACTCGAGCAGTTCGTCTGATAGACCGTCGCGCCGTCGCTTGCCGCCGCACCGTTCGCCGCGCTCGCGCTCTGTGACGCGGGTGGCGTCGCCATCGAGCCCGTCGATTGCGGCGCAGACGTCGGCTCGGTCTGCGTCGCGGCAGTTGGCGCGGCGCTCGCCGAACTCTGCGTCACGACTTTCGACGTCGTGGTCGTCGATCTGCTGCCGTGGGAGCACGCCGCGCATGCGAGCACGCCTGCCGCGGCGAGAACGATCGTGTACCGCATGACCGCTGCTACGCGGCTGCGCCCTTCTCCGCCTGCTTCGCGCTCATCGACCAAGCGAGCGATATCAGGATGAAGTTCGCGAGCAGCGAGCTTCCACCGTACGAGATGAAGGGCAGGGTGATGCCGGTGAGCGGAAAGAGTCCGACCACACCGCCGACGATGATGAGCACTTGAAAGCCGAACGTTGCCGCGAGACCGACGGCGAGGAGCTTCGCGTACAGATCGGGCTGACGGATGCCGATTGCGAGAATCCGCCGCACGATGGCAAAGAAGAGCAGCAACACGGCGGCGGCGCCGATCCAACCGAACTCCTCGGCGATCGCGGCGAAAACGTAATCCGTCGCCACGTCTGGGATGAAGAGCGGGTGTCCGAGACGATAGCCCGTGCCGAAGAGCCCTCCCGCGGCAAGGGCGAAGTATCCTTGCGAGCTCTGATATCCGCGACCGTACGGATCGGCGAACGGATGCAGCCAGACTGCGATGCGCGAGCCGACGTACGGAAAATGATGCTCGGCCCAGAACGCTGCGAGCGCGAAGACGACGATACCGGCGACGACGAGGTCGACGCGGCGCGTCGCGACGTAGAGAATCGTCGCGAACGTCACGAGCAAGAGCGTTGCCATGCCAAGGTCGTGCTGCAGCACCAAAATCGCCATCGACGCGACCCATCCGACGAAGAGCGGCCCGAGATAGCGCGCGTTTGCCGTCCAGACGCGACGCGCCGTCGCGATGACGTCAGCGGTCTCGGCAAGATACGCGGCGAGAAAGAAGACGACGAAGAGCTTGATGAGTTCGACGGGTTCGTAATGTATGGATCCGAAGCGAATCCAAAGCCGCGCGCCGTTCACGGTTTCGCCGAAGATCAACAGCAGCCCGAAAAGCGCGAGCGACGCGAGCACCCAGACGTATTTGTACGACGCCATGCGGCGAAAACGCGTGAACGCGGGGCCAAGCGCGATCGCAATGAGAAGCGAGACGATGAGCCATGACTGCTGCTTGGGAGCAAGCGATGGTTCGAGACGCGCGACGAGCGCGAGGCCGAGTGCCGAGAGAAGCACCGCGAGCGCCGGAAGCGCGTCGTCTCGCTCGGAGCCTAGAGGCTGCGCGAAGACCCACACGTAGGCGAGCGCGACGAGCAGCGCATTCATCCACCACGGACCAAGTGCGTGAGGCTGCACGAGCGAGAGGATAAAGGCGCTAACGAGCAGCGCGCCCGTCATCGGCGCGGCTCGCCGCGCGAACGCGCCGAGACTCAGCAGCGGAAGATCGCGCGCAGTCGCAACGCCATCACGGACCATAATCCGGGACCCGTCGCCGGCTGCGCGTCGTCGGATGGTTCGTAACGGACGCGCAGCACGTTCTCTTCCGGTCCGCTGTCGAGCGCTTCGATGAAATGCGCCGAATCCGGCGCGGGTGAGACGCGATGCCCGCAGAGCGCGAGCACGTCACCGCTCTCCAGCGCGATTGACGATACCGTGAACGTGAGTGATGGCGCGATGCCGAGCGCGCGAGCGAGAACCAGGCTTCCGGCGTCGTCGAACGCGTCGCCGCCGGTGAGCGCGACGACGTTTCCGCCGTGCGCGAGGTAGACCGCCGTCGAGCCCGCGTGCGCGACGTACGCGCGGTTGCACACGACGAGCGCAGCCGAGAGCGAACAAGCAGCGGCAACGTAGTCGTCGTTGCCCGTGCTTCGCAAATAGAGCGCGCCGTTGACGCGCGCGAGCGCTCCACAGAGCGTGCCCGCGGCCGCATGCGAGCGCTGTAGGCGCCTTTTGCGCGCTTCGCCGCGCGAGCGGCGACGACACTCAGCCTCCAAGCGGCCGAGCGCGGCACGCGCGATCGGAACGCCGTCGATGCTGCCGAATCCGCGCGCGATCGCGAAGATCCACGTCGAAGGGGCAAGGCGCAGCGTCAAGCAACTGGCAAGGTCGCCGCGAATCGCTACGTCCATGGCACGATCTCCTTCACGACCAATCGCGCCGTCCCTACGTCGATTCGGTCGCCGGGCCGGACTTCGATCGTCTGCTGCAGCCGGACGCCGTTTAGGTACGTTCCGTTCGCGCTTTCGAGGTCGCTCAGATAGACGATACCCCCTTCGGCCTCGAGCTTCGCGTGGTGGCGGCTAACGTCCGGATCGTCGACCACGACGTCGGCGTCCGCACCGCGGCCGACGACTG
>JASHPC010000267.1 GCA_030038335.1 Vulcanimicrobiota bacterium | reverse complement strand
CCTAGGCGCAGCGGTGCGCTGAATACGGCAAGCTGGGCCGCCGGCAGGATTCCGGTGCTCGCGATTCCGGGTGACGTCGACCGGCGCCATAGTGCCGGATGTCTCGCGCTCATTCGCGACGGCGCGATCCTCGCGCGCGACGCCGCAGACGTGCTCGAAGCCGTCGGCGTCACGCAGCTCCCATTGCCGGCGGCAGCCCGCGAACCGCAGGATCGGCTCGGGCGCGAAATCTTCGCGCTGCTCGGTGACGGCGAGCGCGACGTCGACGCGATCGTCGCAAGTACCGGTGCCGCTATACCCGCCGTTCTTGCGGCACTGTCGCTGCTCGAAATCGATGGCTTCGTCGAAGCACGCGGTCCGGCGCGGTACGCGCGAAGATGACCGCGAGCGGCCAACGCGAACACGGAGACGATGGAGCCCATCGCCGCCGAGCACGCGCTTTTGCCCGACGACGCGTTACGCGCTCTTGCCGATGCTCTTCGAGAATCTGCGCAAGCGCTCTATCCCTCCGCGAGCGCCGAGGTCTCCTTCGAAGCGCCGCGCCGGCCTGAGTTTGGTGAAGTCGCTACGAACGTCGCGTTTTCGCTCGTGCGCGCAGCACGCCGCTCGCCGCAGGATGTCGCAGCAGCGCTTGTCGCGGATGTCTGCGAACGCGCCCCGCGCGTGACGCAGCTCTTCTCGTCAATCGAAGCCGTCGCGGGCTTTATCAATCTTCGCCTGAGCCCGTCGATCTGGCAAGGCACCGTCGCGCGGATCGTGCGCGAAGGCGAGGCGTTTGCACGCGCCGCGCATCGCGGGGTACGCATCTCGATCGAGTTCGGAAGCGCGAACCCTACCGGCCCCCTCCTCGTCGTGCAGGGACGCGCGCTCTCCATCGGCGACGCGCTCGTTCGGACGATGCGTCTTCGTGGTTACGACGTCTTCGTCGAATGGATTATCAACGACGCTGGCGGGCAGCTCGAGACGCTCGGTCGATCCATCGATGCGCGCTATCGTCAACTGAGCGATCCCGCGGTGCCGTTCCCCGACGACGGGTATCCCGGTGAGTACCTCGTCGAGATCGCACGGCGTCTGCACGATAGCCATCCCGAGCTTGCGACCATGGGCGATTCCGAGCGCGTCGCATCGCTGGCACGCTTTGCGCGCGATGAGCTCGTCGCCGAACAGCAGCGTTGCGTCGCGCGCTTCGGCGTCGAGTACGATCTCTGGCAAAGCGAGCGCGAGCTCCATGAAACTGGAAAGATCGAGGCCGGCATCGCGCGCTTGAAGGAGTTGGGACTAACGTACGAGTCCGAGGGCGCGCTCTTCTTTCGCGCGACGGAGTTCGGCGACGACAAAGACCGCGTGCTCGTCCGTGCGGATGGCCGGCCGACGTATTTCTCCAGCGACGTCGCGTATCATTACGAGAAGCTGCAACGTGCGGATCGAGTTATCGATATTCTCGGTCCCGACCATCATGGCTATATCGGCAGGCTCTCGGGCTTGGCGGCAGCACTCGGCTATCCCGGCCATCTCGACGTCCTCATCGCACAGCAAGTAACGCTCGTGCGCGGGACCGAGCAGGTTGCGATGAGCAAACGCGCCGGTAACATCGTCACGCTCGACGAGATCGTCTCCGAAGTGGGCCGCGATGCGACGCGTTTCTTCTTCGCGATGCTCGCTACCGACTCTCCTCTGACGTTCGACGTGCAGCTCGCGGTCGAACAGAGCAACGAGAACCCCGTCTATTACGTGCAGTACGGCCACGCTCGCATCTGCTCGGTGCTACGCCGCGCGCACGCCGGTGACGTGGAGGCTGCGAAGGTCACCGATCTGAGTCCACTCAAACATGCCGCCGAACTCGCGCTGGCGCGCCGTCTCGCCGAGCTTCCGGCGACTGCGCAGGGCGTCGTCGACGCGCTCGCACCACATCGTTTGGCGCGGTACGCCCGCGACGTGGCCACCGACTTCCATCAATTCTATACGGAGTGCCGGATCCTGGAAGGTGACGTGGCCGTCCGGCACGCGCGCCTCGCGCTTTGTCTTGCAGCGAAGCAGGTGCTCTCGACCGTGCTCGGCCTTCTCGGCGTGGCGGCGCCTGAGTCGATGTGACGCCGCTCGCGCTCGCAGCGCTCGCCGCGGTTTGGCTGCTCGGCCTTCTTTACGCAGCGCGAGCGTTGCGTGGAGGACCGCGACTCGCCGACCGCGTGCGCGACGCGATCGTCATCGGCGTCGCAATCCCGTTCGTTCTCGGTTTTCTTCATCTTCTGTATTGGCAGTTCTGCTGGGCTGCGCTCGCACTCTGCGTTATCGTTGCCTTCGCGCGCCGCGCCGAACCAGGCGGCCTGCGCGAACCGATTCCCTACGTTCTGCTGACGACGCTCGCGTTTATCGCATGGCCGCAACTCGTGCAGCCGCTGCTCGACGGCGACACGCTCTCGTACCATCTTCCCAACGCTGCAGCGTGGTCGCACGCGCATTCCGTGTGGACGACGCAGATGCGCTATTGGTGGTATCCGCCTGCCTCCGAGCTCTTCGCAAGCGCGCTCTACGCAGTTTCAACGCCCTTCGCGCTGGGGTGGAGCGGCGTTGCCGCGCTCGCACTGCTCGGATTGCGACTCTATGCATGGGCGCGCGAAGGTGCACGGCTTCGCTCGCGTCTTGCCGACGTGCTCGCGGCCTCCGTCGTCGCCATTTTGCCGCTCGCCTTGCAAGCGGGAACGCTACAGAACGACGTATGGCTTGCGGCGTTCTTCGTGGAGATTCTCTGGAGCGCTCCCGTGGACGACGTCACCGTCCTTCGTTCGGCGGCACTCTGCGCGCTCGTGAAACCGGACGGCTGGGTCTACGCAGCCGTAGCACTCGCTGCGTCCCGCGCAAGACCGCGAGCGTGGGCTACCGCAGGCAGTGCCCTCGCGCTGTGGCTCGTTCACGATGCCGCGCTCTGGCACGGCGCGTTCGTTCCTCCGGAATCGACGGCATATCCGCATCTCTGGCGTTCGACGATGCTCGCGCATCCAGCCCTCTCCCTTCGCGAAGGATTCGTAGCGTTCGCTCGGATCGCGCCGTTTGGATTTCTTCTCGTTCTCGCCGCACTCGCATCGCCGCGCTTGGCACGCGACTCGCCGATCGGAAGCGCGGGCATTGCCGCCGTTCTCGTCGCGCTCGTCATGCCATTCGGCTTCGGCACGGGCGTCGAGCAGCTCGCAAGCGGCGCTTCGCTACGCTATTTTGCGCCTGCAATGGCGGCCGGTGCTATTGCGATTGCGCCGCATCTCGCAACGTTTCGCACGCTCGCGCTTCGCTTATTACTCCTCACGACGGTCGCGGAGTCGCTCGGCGTGCTCGCAACGTTTTGGAGCGACCGGCTCGCACTTGCCGCGATCGTCACGGCGATCGCGCTTCCGACTGCCGTCGCCATCGCAGTGCGTTACCGTGCTCGTGTGCCGCTCGCCGTTGCGGCGGCCTGCGCCATCGTATTGACGACGCTTTTGGGTGATCGTCAGCCCGCGCATTTCTTCGCCGACGCGCTTGCGGTGAGAGGGCAGCGCTCCGGCGTCTACGCGTGGATTGCGCGTCTGCAGCCGGCTCGCATTGCAGGATGGGGACTGCGCATCGGCACCGTCGACGTGCTCTCGCCGCACAGCGTCGCCGTTGACGTTCCCGACGCCGATCCGTGCGGGCACGCGA
>JASHPC010000266.1 GCA_030038335.1 Vulcanimicrobiota bacterium | reverse complement strand
GTGATGAGCGATCCGAGCACCCGCTGCACTTCATGGTCGATACGCGCGATGCGTTGTGGCTTCATGCGCGCGCCGGCTCCGGGGAAACGAGTTCCTTCGCGTACGCCTCGATCGTATCCCCCTCTTTGAGATCTTGGAAGCGCGCAATCTGCACGCCGCATTCGAAGCCCTCCGCAACCTCGCGGACGTCTTCCTTGAAACGCCGCAGCGATTCGATTTCGCCATCGAAGGCGACGGCGCCATCGCGCACGACGCGTGCCTTCGCGCCACGCTGCAGCTTGCCGCTCTTGACGTAGCAGCCGACGATCGTGCCGACTTTGCTCACCTTGAAGACTTGGCGAACTTCGGCTTGTCCCAGCGATACCTCGCGCTCGACGGGGGCGAGCATTCCGCGCATCGCCTTCTTCAGGTCGTCTTCGATTTCGTAGATGACCTGATAGAATCGGAGATCGACGCCGTCTTGCGTCGCGAGCCGCTTCGCCGTTTCGTCGGGCCTGATATTGAACCCGATGAGCACGGCGCCAGACGCGCTCGCGAGATTGACGTCGTTGGGACTGATTGCTCCGACTCCGCCGTGTATCACTCGGATCTCTACGTCTTCGTTCGAGAGTGATTCCATACGTGTGCGCAGCGCCTCCACCGAACCTTGTCCGTCGGCTTTGATGATGAGGTTGAGCACCTTCCGGCCTTCGGCGGGCATCATCGACATGAACGTCTCGAGCGAAACCTTCTGAGAGCCGGTTGCCGCAATGCGAACGTCACGACGACGCGATTGCCGTTTTTCGGCAGCTTCGCGCGCGACGCGCTCGTCGCTCACGACCATGAGCGTATCGCCGGCGGCGGGCACGTCGGAGAGTCCCATCAGGGAAACCGGAATGGACGGCCCCGCCTTCTTCACTTGCTTCCCCGCGTCGTCGATGAGCGCACGCACCTTGCCGAACGTTCCGCCTGCGACGACGACGTCACCGACGCGAAGCGTTCCACTCTGAACGAGCACGGTCGCAACCGCGCCGCGACCGCGGTCGAGCACCGACTCGATGACGACGCCGGTCGCGCGCCGGTTCTTGTTCGCGCGCAGTTCGCGAATATCGGCCTCGAGCAGGACCGTTTCGAGGAGCTTGTCGATACCATCGCCGGTGCGCGCGGAAACGGGAACGCATTCGACGTTGCCGCCCCAATCGACGGGCTGCAGTCCCTCTTCCGCGAGCTGCTGCTTCACGCGCTCCGGCTGCGCGTCGGGCTTGTCCATTTTATTCACCGCGACGACGATCGGCACGTTCGCCGCGCGGACGTGACTGATCGCTTCTTTCGTCTGCGGCATGACGCCGTCGTCGGCCGCGACGACGAGGATTGCGACGTCGGTAACCTTCGCGCCGCGCGCGCGCATCGCGGTAAACGCTTCGTGACCCGGCGTATCGATGAAGGTGATCTTGCGATCGTTGTGCTCGACCGTATACGCTCCGATCTTTTGCGTGATCCCGCCGGCCTCGCCCTCCGCGACGTTCGCTTGACGAATTTTGTCCAGCAGCGACGTCTTTCCGTGGTCGACGTGGCCGAGAACCGTCACGACGGGAGGACGCGCCGTCATCATCTCGGGCTTGTCCTCTTCTTGCTCGACGGTGACTTCTTCGCCGGCCTCTTTGACGACCGCGTTGAAGCCGAACTTCTTCGCGACGGCGATCGCGACGTTGCTCGGAATGTTTTGGTTGATCGTCGCCATCGTGCCGGTCTTGATGAGCTCCGCGATGACGTCTTTTGCGGGAACGATCATCGAGGTCGCAAGCTCTTGCACGGTGAGGAGATCGGGAATTTCAATGGTCTCGAGTCGCCGCTCCGGCGCGGGCGCCGTAGACTTCTTCTTACGCTGGCGCTCTTTTTCGAGCAGCAACTCGGTCTCGCGGTCTTTCTTCGCCGCAATCTTGTCCTCGCGCGAACGAGTGCGCTCGCCGGGGCGGCCCGATGACGGCGCCGGCCCTTCCGTGACGCCCGGGGCAAGGCGCGGTCCAGCCAGCGGCCTGAACGGACCGTTCCCGGCGGGACGCCTTCCTGGGGGAGCCATGCCGGGACGTCCAGGCGCCATTGGTGCACGGCCGCCCTGGCCAGGCATCGCCTGGCCTGGACGCGGAGCGACGCCCGGGCGGGCCTGCTGAAGCGGCGGGCGTGGCGGTGGCGGCGCTTGAGGAGTCGGAGGCTTCGGGGCAATAGACGTCTGCCCTGACGGAACTGGCCGCAGGCGCGGAATCGGCGTCTCAGGAGCTCGCGGTGTTGGAGCCGTCGGACGCGCGACGGGTTTCTTCGGCGGAGCGGATTTCGGGGAAGACGGCGCCTCGGCGGGCGCCTGCTTTTCAGCGGCTCCGCCGTTCCCCGCGCTTGGCTTGAGCAGCACGCTGCGAACCAAATCTGCGATCTGGTCCGGGACGACGCTCAGTTGGTTCTTTGCCTCGAAGACGCCGCCCAAGCGCTCGTTGAAGAGCGTGACGAGTTCTTTCGAGGTGAGCCCGACTTCTTTCGCGAGCTCGAAAATCCGTACTTTTCCGGTAGCCAAGTCTTACACTTCGATACGTCGTGCGCACCGAAGGCCCCAAGTCGTGGAAGGCGCGGAGCCTCCCGCTTGGGCAAGCCCCACGTCTACCTCATGAGCGCGCGCTCCCGCGCGCCGTTGCGCTAATCATGGACGTTCATGCGTTTTCCGAACCATTCCAGGACACGTATTCTGCGGCCGCGGATGCAAGCCCCGGGTATCGGCGATTCTTCGCAGCGGCAGCCGCGCATATCCGCGAGCACAGGTAGGCTCCGCGTCCGGGCCGTCGCCTGCGCGTTCCGGCAGGCTCACCGAGCCACGAACCCCCGTCGCGGACGAACCGGACAAGCGTCCCTTGTGCAAGTCGTTGCCTGCATCCGACGCACTGCCGAATCGGGACGCGCGCGCTGCTAGCCTCCAAGGCGCTCGCGACGGAACTCCTCCAGCTTGCGAATGAGCTCCGCGTCCGCCTCTACCGGCTCCTCGGCGGCGGGCGACTCCACCGTTTCCGGTGCGCCGACTTGCTCGCCTTCCGCGCGCGCTTCGCGCTCCGCGACGTAGCGTTCGCGTGATGCCGCAGTCTCCGTTTCGCTCGTAATGTCGAGCCGCCATCCGGTCAGGCGTGCCGCGAGCCGAACGTTCTGACCGTCTCGTCCGATCGCAAGCGACAACTGGTAGTCCGGAACCGTCACGAGCGCGACGCCGTCGTCGTCGAAGAGCTCGACAGAGATCACTTTCGCCGGCGCGAGCGAGTTCATGATGAACGTCGGATAGTCGGGTGCCCACGGAATGATGTCGATCTTCTCACCGCGCAAGTTGTCGGAGACGTTTGCAATCCGGCTCGACTTCGGCCCAAGACATGCACCGATCGGATCGACTTCGGCGCGATGGCTGCGGACGGCAACCTTCGAGCGCACGCCGGGCTCGCGAGCGAGCGCCATGATTTCGACGATGCCGTTCGCGAGCTCTGGAACTTCCAGCTCGAGCAGGCGCTGAACGAGACCTTCAGCCGTGCGAGAGAGCACGACCTGCGGGCCCTTCGGCGATTTTCGCACGTCGAGCACGTATGCACGAATGAAGTCGCCGATGCGGAATATCTCGCCCGGAACCTGCTCTCCGACGGGAAGAATCGCTTCGTCCCGATTCTCGAGCAGGACGTACATGTTGCGCTGTTCGTAACGCTGGACCGTTCCCGTCACGAGATCGTTGAGCTTGCGTGTATACTTGTTGAAGACGGTGTCGCGCTCGGCTTCCCGGATACGCTGCACGATCACTTGCTTCGCGGTCTGCGCGGCGATGCGGCCAAAGTCTTTCGGCTTCACTTCTTCGTCGTAGAAGTCGCCGACCTGATACGGTGCGCCCGCCTCGCGAAGCGAGACCTCGAGCTTCGGATCTTCGACGTTTTCGACGACCGAGCGCCGATGAAACACCTTGTACTCGCCCGTCTGCCGATCGACGATGACGATCGCGTTCGCCTCGCTGCCGTAGTGGCGTTTGTACGCCGTCAGCAGCGCCGCTTCGAGCCCTTCGAGCAGCATCTCGAACGAGATGTTTCGCTCGGTCGCGATCGATTGGAGAACGTCGATCAGACGTTCGTCAGTTGCCGTTTCTACCATGGACGCCTTTCCGTCGTTGCTTTTCGCGCCGCAGGTCGGCGCGCGGATCGAACTCGAGATTTGCAGATTTGATCGTCGCGATGGGAAGCGGAAGCTCGCGCGTTCCGACGTCGAGAACGACGTTCTCGCCGCGTAGTCCGCGCAGCACGCCGCGATGCGTCTTCGCGCCGTCGACGAGCAGCGACGTCACGATGCGCGCTCGCATACCCGCAAAGCGTTCGTAATCGTTGCGCTTCGTCAACTGTCGATCGAGACCGGCTGATTCCACGTTCAACTCGTACGGCACCGGTACGCTTTCGAGGCTTGCGCTGATGCGCGCCGCGACGCGTTCGCAGAGAACGAGATCCGCGCCGCCCGGACGATCGATCGTCACTGAGAGCGCGATGGAACCTTTGCGCGGGCGCGCAGCGTGTTGCAATATTTCCAGTTGTGCGAACGCGTTGTCGTGAGCGATTGCATCCAGCGCGCGCTCGAACGCGCCCTCGAGCTCCTCTCTCATCGCCGCGCGAACCCCCTTTTGAACAGCGAAGCGCGGGACGTGCCCACGCTTTTGATCTACGGACTCATAGCATACACGAACGCACGGAGGGCCGCAACCCTCGCGGGCCGGCCCTCTTTGGATTCTCCGTGTTTACGATGCTCAACGCGCTTGCCGGTTACGGCCGACTGCCGCAGGGCGCGATTCTAGCGCTCTTTTATGCGCGGGCACCAGGGCGTTCGTGGCCCGGTGGATCTTGCAGTTCCAACTGCCCCTCCTGTGAGGCGAGCATCACGCTAGCGTACCGAAATTCTACTCCTGCCAACGACCGCTTTCAAGCGGTTGGGGGACGTTCTTTCTTACGGCGAGGAGGCAGGCGGAGCGAACGGCACGAGCGCTCGTCGGGTGCACTCCGTCGTTCCCATACCGATGACGATCGGATCCATACCGGCCGAGAAGCCGCTTGGAACCTGATGCTGCCCTCCAACTTGGATGCCGTTCACCGGTCCAACGTGGACGTTCGAAGGCGTGAGAATGCCTTCACCGATCGTCGCTGGATAATGGAGCAACCATCCGTTGCAGACGAGCACGGGACCGCGCCTCGTAATGCTCGTCACCCACATCTTGATCGTCCCGTCTCCGCCGCCGGCGACTCCCTCGAAAATGTACTTCGTCCGAGCGACGACGTCCGGAGGCGGCGTGGGGTCGAGCCGTCCGGCGAGAGAGAGTGAACCGATGTAGTGACCTTCATGCGGTACGACGGGTCCGTTGGGAAGCAGCGCGTTCAGACGCGCATTGAGGCCCGCGTACGGATTGCGCGTCGGCGCTGGAGACGGGCGCGGTCGCGGCGTTGGTCTGGGCGTTGGGGGTAGCTCGATCAATCGCTCTGGAACCTTGGCGTGCCCTGCGTTCGGGCTCTGCGGCCCCGGCGAGGCTCGCCCGGCGGCGGGATGCTCCGCGATCACGGGCCGCGGGCTCGGCACTCCGGGAGTGTTTGCCGGCGCGACGTGCGGCTTTGCAGCCGGTGACGGAACGGCACGGGGCGTCGCTGCGGCAGTTGGCTGCGGCGCGACCGTTCGCGCCGCTACGGGAGCGGGCGCGGCCGTTGGGACGCGCGTTGGAGCGGCGGTGGGTGCCGGACGCGCTGTCGGAATCGGCTTAGCCGTGGGCGCGGGCGTTATCACCGCCACCGGCCGAGGTTTCGGAGTCGGCGCGGCCGTTGGCACCGGCTTTGCCGTCGGAGCGGGCTTCACCGTTGGAGCCTCGGTCGGGACGGGCTTCAGCGTCGGCTGCGCGGTCGGCTTTGGCGTCGGGGCAACCGTTGGCTGCACGACCGCGACGGTGAGCGTTGGCACCGGAAGCGGTTGCGGCGTCACGACGGGTACGGGCGTCGGATTCGGCGACGCGTGCGGTACGACGTGCGTCAACTCATGCAGCATCGGATGAGGAGTCTGAACCGGGCGGCTCGCGACGTGCTTTGGCGGAGCCGGATGCTGCACGTGAGGATGCGGTGGGATGGGGCGCGGCGGCTGCGGACGTGGTCGCACGGGTTGCGGCGTCGCGACCTGATGCGTGACGGGAAGCGCTTGAGAGATCGTCACCATCTCTCCGCCGAGGGTCGTTTCGTTAGCGCTTTCTTGCGAACTCGAAGCGGCGAGCGAAACGAGAAATGCGACTGCGAGCAGGTGCAACAGCAGCGACGCAAGGCTAGAGCCCGCAAGTCGCTCGTCGCGGCGCTCGTCGATAGGGTCGCGCCGTCTCATTGGGGCCCTTACTTCGCTGGTAAGCGCCGCTGTCATCCCGCGTACATCGCGCGCGTCCGCACGAGCGGAGTCGGGGACCGTTCACAGGAAAGGCGTGCGGCATGGAACCCATCACGCACAAGCGCACGAAAATTGTCGCGACGATCGGTCCCGCCACGCACGACGAGGCCGTCATACGTTCGCTGCTCCTCGCCGGCGCGAACGTGCTACGCTTGAACTTCTCGCACGGGACGGCGGACGAGCATGCGGCGGTAATCGACACGGCACGTAAAGTTTCTGTAAAGTTGCGCACGTTCGTCGGGATCCTCCAGGATCTCCCGGGACCGAAGATACGGACCGGCCCTCTTGCGCACGACGCCGCCAGCATTCACCTCGAGCGCGGAGCGACGTTCACGCTCACGACGAAGAGCGTGGCCGGAACGACTCGTTCGGTCTCCGTCTCGTACGGAGATCTACCGCTTGACGTCGCGGTAGGGAAGCGGATCTACCTCCAGGACGGGCAGATCACGCTGCGCATCGTCGACACGAATGCGACGGACGTCGTCACAACGGTGGAATCCGGCGGTGATCTGCGTGCAACGCAAGGCATCAACTATCCCGATGGCTCGCTGAATCTTCGCGCCCCGACGGATCGCGACTTGGAGTATCTCGCCTTTGGGCTCGAGCACGACGTCGACTACGTCGCGATCTCGTTCGTGCGCAGCGCCGAGGACATCCGCCTCGTCAAAGCGTTCATGGCTGAGCGCGGCAAGAGCGTCCCCGTGCTCGCGAAGATCGAGAAACATGAAGCGATCGAAGACATCGACGCGATCGTCGCAGAGGCCGACGGCGTCATGGTTGCGCGTGGCGACCTGGGAATCGAAGTCCCTCTCGAAACGGTTCCGATGATTCAAAAAGATCTCATCGCGCGCTGCAATCGCGCCGGAAAACCGGTGGTCACGGCGACTCAGATGCTCGAGTCGATGATTTCGTCGTCGCGGCCCACGCGCGCCGAGGCGACGGACGTCGCCAACGCAATCCTCGACGGCACGGACGCCGTCATGCTTTCCGGCGAGACTGCCCGAGGGGCGTATCCCGTCGATGCCGTCCGTACGATGTCGGATATTGCGCGTGAAGCCGAGCGGCACTACCCGCACGGCGTCATGCGAGAAC
>JASHPC010000265.1 GCA_030038335.1 Vulcanimicrobiota bacterium | reverse complement strand
CGGGCACGAGCATATTTCCGCCTTCGGTGACGAGCACGTCGGGACGAAGCGTCGAAACGCGCCGGCTCACGTCGTGTGGCAGCGACAGCTCGCACACGACCGCTCCAGTCTGCAGATCTTCCGGTTCGATGACGTCCTGCGTCGACGACGTCGCAGTAAGAACGAGCTGCGCGCAGCGAACGGCAGCAGCAACGTCGGTCGTCGCCTCCGACGGACACGGCAGCTCGCGCGCAACCTGCTCGTGCAACTTGCGAAGCCGCGTCGCGTTGCGCGCGACGAGAATGACGCGGCCAACGCTTGGCGCGAGAAGACGCACGCAGGCGGCGCCGATCGAGCCCGTCGCCCCGACGACGACGGCGGTTGCCTCTGCGGCACGTATCTCCATCTCGCGTGCTCCGCGCAGCAGGCTCTGCACGCCGGCGGCGATCGTTAGCGAGTTTCCCGTTGTAACCGGTATAGGCGAACGCTCGGCAATGGTGACTCCTCCGTCACCCACCACGCCCGTAAATGCGCCGAGCCCCGCGACCTGCGCGCCGAGTCTCTCGCCAACTTCAATGGCACGAACGATGCGCGCGTACACTTCTTCGCGTGGAAACGCGAGCATCTGCTCGGGAAGCAGCGGCGCCGCGACGAACCAGCCTTCGGTTTCGCGTCCGTCCGGCGTTCGCACGCCGGTCACGTGCACGGCGGCCCACGCCGGCATCCACTCGAGGATCTTGCGCACGATCGGTGCGCCTTTTCCCTTTGCGCCCGGCTCGTATCGCGCCACGTCGTCAAGACTAAGCGGATGAATGACAAAACAGAACTTATTCAATGCTTGTCATCCCGAGCGTAGCGCCGAAGGCGCGTAGTCGAGGAACCGTATCGCAGCACGAGCGACGTGGCGCTGGTTCGACTTCGCGTGCTGCGCACGCTACGCTCACCATGACACATCAGGATCTCTCCGCTTCGCGTTTGAGGGCCGCGAGCATCATCTCGCTGTTCTCACGCACTTTCTTCTCCAGCGTTGGGCCGATGAGCTCGGCGAGCGTGGGAACGCCGAAATCGTAATCCACACCGAGCACGACGCGCGTGATGCCGCCGCTCTCGTCGAACGTCCAACTGCCTTCGAACTTGTCGAGATCGCCTTCGAGGAGCTGGTACTCGATGCGGAGCGCGTCGTCGTCGAAACGATCCTCTTCGGTCCATTCGATCGGTGCCTCTTCGACGAGCGTCTTCCAGCGAGAGACGACGCCGCTGGGTCTGCGCTCCACGACGGTAACGCTTTCGACGTCGGGCATGAACTCGGGAAAGCGCTCTTGCTCTTTCGCCAGCTCGTAGACGACGCGAGCCGGCGCGGCAATTGCGATTTCAGTCTCGACATACGGCATCCCAGCTTAGAGCGTGCCCAGCTTCTCATACGCGGCGGCAACGCCGGCACGCAGGGCCGCGATGGCGACGCGTACTTCTTCTTCCGTGACGACGAGCGGCGGTTCGAGACGAATGACGCGCTGCTGATTGAGCGTCCACGCTGCAGTGACGCCGTGGTGGAGCATCTCCGGAATGATCGTGCCGCCGTAGCCTTCGTTCGTGAGCTCGACACCGACGAGCAGGCCGAGCCCGCGGACGTCACGCACGACGGCGGGATATGCATTTGCAACCTCGCGCGCGCCGGCGATCAGCTGCGCCCCGCGTACGCGCGCATTCTCGACGAGCCCGTCTTCTTCGAGCACGTTCATCGCGGCAATCGCAGCCGCGCACGCAATGGGATTTCCACCGAACGTCGAGGTGTGCAGGAGCGGCGCCTTTCCGTACGCTCGCTCCCAGACCGCGGCACGCGCGATATAAGCGCCGACTGGAATGACGCCACCCGAGAGCCCTTTTGCGAGCGTCATGACGTCGGGAACGACGCCGTCGCGCTCGCTCGCGAAGCGATAGCCGCAACGCCCGAGCCCCGTTTGCACTTCGTCGGCAACGAGAAGCGCGCCAGCACGCTCGCACGCGTCTCTCGCCGCGCGAAGATATCCCGGTTCGGGAACGTTCACCCCGCCTTCGCCCTGCACGGGCTCTACGATGAACGCCGCCGCGTCCTCAAGCTTTCCTTCGAGTGCAGCGGCGTCGCCGAAGGGAACGTGAGCGACTCCATCGAGCAACGGCCGAAACGGCGTGCGGAACGTTTCGCGACCGCTCGCGGAGAGCGCGCCGAGCGTTTTGCCGTGAAACGCACCCTCGGTCGCGAGAATTTTCGTTCTTCCCGTTGCCGCGCGCGCCAGTTTCATCGCACCTTCGACTGCCTCGGTGCCGGAGTTACACCAAAACGAGATCTGCAAGTCGCCCGGTGTCAACTCCGCGAGGCGCTTCGCCGCGCGGCCGAGCAGCGGATCGAACATTGTCTTGCCGGAGAGCGCGATGAGATCGAGCTGCGCGCGAACGGCTTCGACGACCCGCGCGTTCGTGTGACCGAGCGTGAACACACCGTAACCGCCCGCAAAGTCCAGATACGTCTTTCCGTTCTGATCCCAGACCGTGCAGCCGTGCGCTCGCGTCTCGACGGGACTTCCGGAGAGCTTCATCACCCGCGCGAGCGACGGATTGACGTACCGCCGATAGTTTTCGTACGTCTCCTCGGCGAGTGCGGCCGGGGACGCAGCGCCGTAGAGCGCGTCGCGTTCCTCGATCATGCCGCTAGCTTCGACTCGGGCGTCTCCTTCTCCGCGAGCGCCTGCGCGAGCGCGGCGGCGTAGCCGCCGAACGCTGGGATTCCCAACGGTGGATAGCCGAGCGCCGTTGCCGCTGCGTCACCATAGAGCGCCGCCGCGATGACAGGATACGCCTTCGAATCGAGATGCGGTGCGAGCGTGCTCTCCACTGATGCAAGCGCGGCACCGTCGAGAGTCGCGCGCTCACCGGCAAAACGTGCTGCGCGCCCTTCCTGCTCCATCATGGCACGCAGCGTCGTCGCCGGCCCGAGCCTGCGTTCGTACGCCGTGCGGTAGATAGCAGCGAACGTCGCCGTGCGCGCTCGATCGGTGGTCGGCTCCTCGCTCGTCCAGAAGAGCACCGTCGCCCAACCACGCGCGATCTCGTATTTCCGCTCGAAGCGATTCACCATGTCGGCGAAGTAACGGTTCGTCCAGCCTCCCTTGAGGTCGTCGGCAACGACGATTGCAAGGCGCAGCGTATCGTCTATGCTTGCGAGGCGCGCGGAAGCGTCCGCAGCGGCATCGGCCGCGACGCGCTCCACGCTAAGTGAGATCATGCGATCGAGCGTCGCCGCAACGTGCTCGCGTCCCATCGGATTCATGGACGTGAGCGGGAGCGCCGCTTCTCCCGTTCCCATCGTCATCGTGTCGACGTACGCTTGAAAGCGCTCGCGCCCACGAGGAACCTCATAGAGTTCGCGTTCTCGAGTCAGCAGCGGAACCACTTCAACTCGCATCATTACTCGGTCCTCATTGCATATCAGGCTGCGAGTGGCGATTCGAGGCGTACAATCGTCTCTTCGATGAGCGCGATCGCTTCCTGCTCCCGCTCCAATCGCATAAGACGTTCTCGTAGTTGCGCCGCACCCGGGACGCTTTTTAGATAGAGCGCTACGTGCTTGCGCATCTGCGGAACCGCGCGCGCCTCTCCCCACTCCTCAACCATTGCCCGATAGTGCACGATTGCGTATCGCAGCCGATCGGCTGCGCTCGGCGACGGAGCCGCCGGACGCCCTTCCATGAGGTCGCGGATTTGCGATATGAGCCACGGGTTGCCGAGCGTCGCGCGGCCGAGCATGATCGCGTCAACGCCGGTCTCGCGCATGCGTTGCATCGCGGTTTCCGCATCGTCCAAATCGCCGTTGCCGATGACCGGTATGTCGACGGCCCGCTTCAGTCGTCCGATGTGCTCCCAGTCGGCGCTTCCCTTATAGAACTGCTTCGCCGTTCGCGCGTGCAGCGTGAGGGCTTGCACGCCGACGGCCTGCGCGCGCCGCGCGACGTCGACGTACACCATCTGCTCTTCGTTCCATCCCAGCCGCATCTTCATCGTGACCGGGCAGTCAACGGCGGCGACGACGGCGCGCATGATCGCTTCGCAACGGTCTGGGTCGCGCAGGCACGCAGAGCCGCCGTTCGTCCTCGTGACCTTTGGCGCAGGGCACCCGAAGTTGATGTCGACGATATCGGCGCCACATTCTCGTACGACCTTCGCCGCGAGCGCCATCGTCTCGGGGTCGTCGCCCCACAACTGCGTCGACACAGGTTTCTCGACGCCGTGTTGATCGATCATCTCCATCGTGCGTTTGCTGCCGAACTTCAATGCATTCGAAGAGACGAACTCGGTGACGGTGAGTCCGAGCCCAAAGGGTTTGTAGAGCGCGCGCATCGTGCGATTCGTGACGCCGGACATCGGCGCGAGCACGAGAGGCGGCCACACGTCGATGGGACCGATGCGAAGAGGAGCTACCGTTGCGTTCATAGCGAGTTATAGAAAAGGCGCAAGCCTTCGAGACTCAAGTCTGCGTCCACTCTTTCGATGAGCGAGCAGTTGTTTGCAACGATCTCCGCGAGTCCGCCCGTTGCTACGACACGCGCCTCCACGCCCATCTCTTCGCGCATTCTGCGGATGAGCGCTTCACTCTGGCCGACGAATCCGAAAACGAACCCCGCTTGCAGCGCCTCGACGGTGTTGCGCCCGAGCGCGCTCTTCGGCGCATCGAGCGCGATCTGCGGAATCTTTGCGGCGCGTCCGACGAGCGCGTCGATCGAGATCTGAATTCCGGGAGCAATGGCCACGCCGCAATACTCGCCCGCAGCGGAGATGGCCATGAACACCGACGCGGTGCCGTAACTCACGATGATGAGCGGCGTGCCGTACCGCGCGCGCCCGCCGATCGCCATCGCGACGAGATCCGCGCCGACCTCTTCAGGACGTTCGGTGCGCACGGCCATCAGCGTTTGCAAATGCGGCTGAAGAAACGTCGGCGCAACGCCGAAGGTTCTCGCGCAGGCCGTTTGGAGCGACGCGTCGAGCTTCGGAACGACGCTTGCGACGACGACCGCCTCCGCGTCGCGCGGCGCGACTTCTTCAGATCCAAAGAGTTGCGTGAAGAGCGCGCTGCACTCGTCGGGCGTGCGGCGCGACTCCGTCGTCAAACGCCACATGTGCATGAGGCGCTCGCCGGAAAACGCGCCGATTTTCATCTCCGTGTTTCCGACGTCGATTGCTACGAGCATCGTCTCAACTCTTCGATCGCGTCCCACAAGCGCGCTGCGAGCGTCGCCTTGTCGGCGCTTCCCAAATCCTTTCGTCCATCGTTACCCCAAAGCAGCACGAGCGCGTTCTCGCCGGTTCCGAAACCACGCTCGCCGCGCACGTCGTTGACGGCGATCGCATCGAGGTGCTTACGTCGCAGCTTCTCGCGCGCGTTCTCTTCGTGCTCGTGCGTCTCTGCGGCAAATCCGACGAGCATCGTCTTCCCTTTCCGCTCGGCAAGCTCCGCCAAGACGTCGGGATTCGACACGAACGTAACGTCAAGCGACGGCGGGCCCTTCTTGCCTTTCTTCTCCGAGAACTCCGAAGGGCGCCAGTCGGCAACGGCGGCGCTCGCGACGACGATCTCGGTGTCGGGCGATTGTCCGAGAACCGCTTCGCGCATCTCGCGCGCAGTCGTTACGCGCACGGTGCGCACGCCTTCGGGAGGCGCGAGCAGCGTCGGACCGAGCACGAGCGTGACGTCTGCGCCGCGCCGCGCGGCTTCACGCGCGATTGCGATGCCGGTTGCACCGGTCGACGCATTGCTCACGAAGCGAACCGGATCGAACGCTTCGCGCGTTGGTCCGCCCGTGACGAGCACCGAGACGCCGGAGAGAGTCTGCGGCGTCACGAGTCGCTCCAGCGTCTGCAGCAGACGCTCCTCCGATGCGAGCCGGCCGACGCCGCGCTCGCCTTCCGCAAGGTACCCCTCTTCGGGTTCGACGATCGCGTAGCCGCGATCGCGCAGCGCTGCAAGGTGCTCGAGATTGGACGTTTGCTCGTACATGGCAGCGTTCATTGCGGGAGCAATTGCGATGGGGATGCGCGCGGCGAGGATCGCTGTCGTCAGCAGGTCGTCCGCCACGCCGAGCGCGAGCTTCGCGATGCAGTTCGCCGTCGCCGGTGCAACGAGCGCGACGTTTGCCTCGCGCACGAGCCGAATGTGTGGGATGCGCTCGGGCGCATCCCACAACGACGTATACACCGGCCGACCCGTGAGCGAAGCGAACGTGAGTGGTGCGACGAAACGTTCCGCTTCTGCGGTCATCACGACGTCGACGACTGCGCCGCGTTGGACGAGCGTCGACGTGAGCGCTGCCGCTTTGTACGCTGCGATTCCGCCCGTGACCCCGAGAAAGACGCGCATGCCTTTCATGTAGGAATCCATACGTTGTCGATGAGGCGCGCGCTTCCGAAGGATGCGGCGCCGATCACGTACGCGGGCGGCTGGAGGCGCGCGAGCGGCGAGAACGTCTCCGCGTCGACGACGTCGTAGTACGAAGGCTTTGCCGACGGCGCGAGGACGTCGCGAGCCGCCGTTATCGCTTCGTCCTTCGCA
>JASHPC010000264.1 GCA_030038335.1 Vulcanimicrobiota bacterium | reverse complement strand
CTGCGCCTGCGTTGGGGCCTCGAGTACGTCGTCGCGACGGTCGGTACCCTAGCAATGCAGGGTGCGCCGATCGAATGGGTCGCTACCCATCGCGTGCATCACGCAAACTCCGATCACGAGGGAGATCCGCATACGACCCGCCGCGGATTCACGTGGGCGCACGTCAAGTGGCTGCTCTTCAAGAACCCGTACGTGCCGTCGCGCGAGGAGCGCGCCCGCCACTGCCCTGACCTCGTCAAGGATCCGTACTACCGAGTCCTCACGTACCTTCCGATTCCGCTCCAAGTCGCGCTTGCGGCCGTGCTCTTTGCAC
Organism: Vulcanimicrobiota bacterium; assembly: GCA_030038335.1. Lineage (GTDB taxonomy): Bacteria > Vulcanimicrobiota > Vulcanimicrobiia > Vulcanimicrobiales > Vulcanimicrobiaceae > Tyrphobacter. The sequence goes on along the minus strand of JASHPC010000264.1, from coordinate 2,292 downwards.
TCGGCGGCTGGTCGTGGGTCTTCTGGGGCATCTTCGTGCGTCTCGTCTTCACGTACCACACGACGTGGTTCGTCAACAGCGCATCGCATTGGGCCGGGTACCGAACGTTCAAGACCGACGACCGCTCGACGAACTCGTGGTGGGTCGCGCTCGTCTCCTTCGGTGAAGGTTGGCACAACAACCACCATGCCTTTCCGTTCTCTGCCCGGCACGGCATGGCGTGGTTCGAGATCGACATGACGTGGTGGCATATCAAGCTGCTGCAGATGCTGCATCTCGCAGACCGCGTTCGCGTTCCAACGAAAACGATGATGGAGCGCTTCGCCGTTCGCCCCGTTTTCGTTCAGCGCACCGTTCGTTCGATTAGATAGCGGGTTCGCAGAGCTCGATAAGGACTCCACCCGTGGATTTCGGATGGAGAAACGCGATGCGATTTCTATGCGCGCCGCTTCGCGGCTCTTCGTCGATAAGCCGGATCCCTTTCGCTTTCAGGTCGGCGAGCGTCGCTTCGATATTGTTGACGCGAAACGCAACGTGATGGAGCTTCGAGGGAGCATCGCCGCGGTAGCGCGCGATCGGCGACGACGCGTCGAGGGGGCGAAGAAGCTCGATCACCGACTCACCGGCCTGCACTCCAATGGCCTCGACGCCTTGCTCCGCGAGCGTCTCTCGATACACTTGGCGGAACCCTAGCGCGCTCGTGTAAAGCGCGATCGCGGCGTCGAGATCGCCGACGACGATCGCGACGTGGTCGATTGGCCAAGAAGGGTTCACGGGAGACTCTCCGTCGCGCGGTAGACGCCGAAGGTCTCCCGCAAAACGTTGCAGATCTCTCCGAGCGTGACGCCGTCGCCGACGGCTTCTATAAAGTAGGGCATGAGATTGGCGTCACCAGCGGCCGCGGTGCGCACGGCTTCGAGGCGATCGCGCGTAGCGCGCTCGTCGCGCGACGAGCGAAAGGAGCGCAGCCTTTGCACCTGTTCTCGTTCGACATCCTCGTCGATGCGTTGCAACGGCGGGGGCGCAGCGCTCTCGTTCTCGGCAAAAGCATTGACGCCGACGACGAGCGTCTCGCCGCGCTCGATGGACTGCTGGGCCGCGTACGCCGAGTCCGCAACTCTGCGCTGCATCCAACCGCTTTCGATTGCTGCGACGGCGCCGCCGAGGGCGTCGACCTCGCTTATCAACTCGCGCGCGCGCTCGACGAGCGCGCTCGTCAGCGACTCGACGTAGTACGATCCGGCGAGCGGATCGACGACGTCCGCGACGCCGCTTTCGTACGCGATGATCTGCTGCGTCCGCAGCGCGAGCTTTGCGCTCTCCTGCGTTGGCAGCGCGAGCGCCTCGTCCTTGCCGTTCGTGTGGAGCGACTGCGTTCCGCCGAGTACCGCTGCGAGCGCCTGTAGCGTGACACGGACGACGTTATTCTCCGGCTCCTGTGCCGTCAGCGTCGAGCCGCCGGTTTGCGTATGGAAGCGCAGGCGCTGCGCCGATGGATCGGCGCAGCCAAACTCGTCGCGCACGACGTGCGCCCAGAGGTAGCGTGCTGCGCGAAACTTCGCGATCTCTTCGAAGAAGTCGCTGTGCGCGTTCCAGAAGAAGGAGAGGCGCGGTGCGATCGTCTCGACGGGAATTCCCGCATCGCGCGCGGCCCGCAGGTACGCCTTGCCGTTGGAGAGGGTAAATGCGATCTCCTCGACCGCCGTCGATCCTGCCTCGCGAATGTGATATCCGGAGATCGAGATCGGATTCCACTGCGGCACCTCGCGCGCGCAGTACGCCATCGCATCGGTGACGAGCCTAAGCGACGGCGCGGGCGGATAGATGTACGTTCCGCGCGCAACGTACTCTTTGAGCACGTCGTTCTGAATCGTGCCGCCGAGCGACGTAAACGGCGTTCCGCGCCGCCGCGCCACGGCGAGCAGCAACGCGAGCAGAATGGCTGCGGGTGCGTTGATCGTCATCGAGATCGTGACGCGATCGAGGGGAATACCGTCGAGCAGCGTCTCCATGTCGCCGATCGAGTCGATCGCAACGCCGACCTTTCCGACCTCTCCGCGCGCCTGCGGAGCGTCGGAGTCGTACCCGAGCTGCGTGGGAAGATCGAACGCGATGGAGAGCCCGGTCTGCCCTCGTTCCAGCAGGTATCTGTACCGCGCGTTCGATTCGGCTGCCGTGGCGAAGCCGGCGTATTGTCGCATCGTCCAAAGGCGGCCGCGATACATCGTCGGATAGATCCCGCGCGCAAACGGAAATCGACCCGGCTCGCCGAGCTCGAGACTCGGGCCTTCG
>JASHPC010000263.1 GCA_030038335.1 Vulcanimicrobiota bacterium | reverse complement strand
GCCGCGCGCGGTCCGGTGGTCGCGCGGCGCAGCGGCGTGCAGGCGATCGCTCTCGGTACTCAGGCGCGGCTCACGCTCGTGCCGGTCGTCGCCGAGCTGCGCCGCCTCGGCGTGCCGGCGTTCATGGACTTCGAAGATCGAAAGCTTCTCGCGCACCTGAGGATCGCGGATCGCAACGAGGCTCGCTTCGCTCTCATCATCGGAAGTGACGAACTCGCCGCCGGGTCTGCCGTGCTGCGCGACCTAGAAACGCGCGAAGACCGGCGCCTCCCGCTCGGGGAGCCGAGAGTCGTTGCAGCCTCACTTGTAGAAGCTTTCTCTTAATGAAGGAACGGGAGACGCTCGAAGAACTCCTCGGAATCATGCGGGAGCACGATCTCGACCGTATCAAGGTGAAATCGGGCGACGCGGTCTACGAGCTCGTTCGCAGACAAGCGTCCTCGCCGCCGCTTTTTAACGGCGCGGTTCCCGTCGCAACCGAAGCCGGTGCAGCGGCAAATGCGCCGGTGAATGTCAAACGCGTGCTCGCGCCGCTGACGGGCGTCTTTTATCGCCAACCGACACCCGATGCGGAGCCGTTCGTCAGCGAGGGCGACCGTGTAGAGCTTGGGCAAGTACTCTGCGTGCTCGAAGCGATGAAACTCTTCAACGAGATTCAGAGTGACTATTCCGGAACCGTCGTGCGCGTCATTCCTGGAAACGGAGAGCTCGTCTCGCAAGGAGAGGAGTTGTTTTGGATTCAGCCTTGACGAAGGACGTGCTCGGACGTCGAGGTTTCGACGAGTTAATCGCCGACCGGCGGGGCATCTTCGACGCGCCGCATTATCGTGCGCAGGTCGAAGCGATCGCCGATGCCGTTGCGTCAGCCCTGATGCACGGAAAGAAAGTTCTGTGGTGCGGTAATGGAGGCAGCGCGGCGGAAGCGCAGCACATGTCCGCCGAGCTTTCGGGGCGGTTCTTGCGCGAGCGCCCCGGTCTCGCGAGCGAAGCGCTCTCCGTTAACACGTCGACGATTACCGCCGTAGGAAACGATTACGGATACGAGAGCGTCTTTTCTCGGCAAGTGGAGGCATTTGCGAATCCAGGCGACGTCGTCATCGGCCTAACGACCAGCGGAAACTCGCGGAACGTCGTTCGCGCGCTGCAGGCGGCTCGCCGAAAGGGTGCCGTCGCCGTCGCGTTTACGGGCAACGGCGGAGGCCGCGTTGCAGAAGAGGCCGATTTCGTCCTGCTCGGGCCCGACGGCTACGCCGCGATCGTGCAAGAGGTGCATCAAGTAATGGCACACATCGTCTGCGATCTCGTCGAGCAGCGTATTCTGTTCGGAGAGTAAGCGTGAGCGCTTCACTGCTGCTTGACGATGCGCGCGCGCTCGTGGAGCGGATGCGTGGCCGATCGGTTCTCGTCGTCGGCGACCTGATGATCGACGAATGGATCTGGGGAACGGTATCGCGGATTTCGCCCGAGGCGCCCGTTCCCGTCGTCGCCGTCTCGAATCACTCGTTTACGCTCGGCGGTGCTGGAAACGTTGCGAACAACTTGCGAGCGCTCGGCGCCGGCGTCTCCTTTGCAGCGCTCGTCGGCGACGACGACTTCGGCGAACGCGTGCGGACGTTGCTGCGGGAAGAAGAGATTCTCACCGATGGCATCTTCACCGCGTCGGACAGACCGACGACGCGCAAGACGCGTGTCGTCGCGCACAACCAGCAAGTCGTGCGCGCGGATTGGGAGTCGACGCAGCAGGCGAGCGCAGACGATCGCGCGCGCGCTGCGGCGTTCGTCCGCGAGCGAGCGAAGCGTGTTGACGCCGTCATTTTCAGCGATTACGCGAAGGGGTTTCTCTCGCGCGACGTCGTCGAGGCTGCCCTCGGATGTCCGGTGGTCGTCGCGGATCCCAAGCCGTCGAACATGGCCATATTTCACGGGGTCACGTGCGTGGCGCCGAACGTTCACGAAACGATGGAGGCAACGGGTATCGCAATCGAGGATCATGCTTCGCTCGACGAGGCGGGACTGCGTCTTTTGGAACGAACCGGCGGACGGCACGTCGTCGTGACGCGTGGAGAACACGGGATGTCGCTCTTTTCACGGGAGAGCGCGCGTCTCGACGTTCCTTCCGTCGCGCGGACGGTATATGACGTCAGCGGCGCCGGCGACACAGTCGTTGCGGTGCTCGGTCTCGCTCTGGCAGCCGGGACGCCGATCGAGCACGCCGTCCAACTTGCGAACTTTGCTGCCGGCGCCGTCGTGGAAAAGTTGGGAACGGCGACCGCGTCTCCGGACGAGATTCTCGCCTTGGTGGCGCATGAGCGCTGAAGCGTTCTTCGGACGCCTTCTCGACGTTGAGGCGGCAGTCGCGTGGCGTGAAGAGAGACGCGGCGCCGGGCAGCGCGTCGTCTTTACGAACGGCTGCTTCGACGTCATGCACGCCGGGCACGTCGAGTATCTCGCGTGGGCGCGCTCGCAAGGAGATGCTCTCGTCGTCGGCCTCAACGACGACGACTCGGTCGCGCGCATCAAGGGATCGCATCGTCCAATCGTCCCGTTCGCGCAGCGAGCGCGGATGCTGCTCGCCCTGCGGAGCGTCGACGTCGTCGTCGGCTTTTCGCAGCGAACACCCGAAACGATCCTCGAACGCATACGTCCGGACGTCCATACGAAGAGCGACCAGTACGACGAAGAGGAGCTTCCGGAGCGCGCAGTCGTTCTCGCGCACGGCGGCGTCATTCGTCTAGCGCCGCATCTCGAAGGGGTTTCGACGACGCAGACGATCGCGCGTATCCTTACCCGCTACGCGGACCGCGAATAGCATGCGTCTCGTCGTGACCGCAAACGGCCCCGGCGAGGTCGCCGGCTGGCTTTGTCCACTCTTGGACCGCGTCTACGAGCGCGAACCGGAGACCGACGTGCGCGCCTTCATGGTTCCCGACGACTATGCGAGCGGGCACGAAGCGACATATTTGCGCGAGCGTTTTCCGCGCGCGCACGTCTACGAGCCGAAACAATATGTCGCGGCCGCGCTTGGCCGTAGCGTCGCGGGAATGGATGGCGGCGCGGACGTCGTTCAGTACCTTGGCGGTGACCTCATGCACGCAGCGCGCCTGCACCGCCGCTTTGGCGGCGTCGCATCGACGTACAAGTTTTCGCGTACGCCGTACCGAAAAGTTTTTTCGCGCGCGTACGCCATCGACGAGCGCAATGCCGAGCAGCTACGTTCGTGGGGCACTGCTGCCGCGAACGTCGTGATCGTTGGAAACCTCGCCGTCGACGGCGCGTTCATGCAGGCGAGCGAGCCCGCAGAGGCCGGTTCTCCGGAAGACGGCGTGCTCGTCATGCCGGG
>JASHPC010000262.1 GCA_030038335.1 Vulcanimicrobiota bacterium | reverse complement strand
CTTCTGAGCATTATGACGATTGGACTCTCGTTCGCGGCGCTCTATGCAGTGTACGCCGAGCGCGACGCGCATCTCGAAGGCGACGACCCGAACAAATCGACGGAGAGCGTGAGCGGAGAAGAGGTCGAGATTTTCACGACGGAGACGCCGTGGCCGATCTGCTGCGCGTTCTGCGCGCTGGCGTTGCTCTGTGGCGTCGTGTGGTCGCCGATGCTCGCGGGGCTCGCTTTGGTGGCGCTCGTCTACTGCTTCTACCAGCTCGGGCGCGAGAGCTCCATCGTCTGACGAATGCCGATGCTCGCAGTCATCGGCGGGCCGTAGCGGTCGATGCTCGAGAGATATCGCTGCGCGGTTGCATTCTGCACGTCGAGTACGAGGCTCGTGCCATCGCCGATGGGAAACGCGCCGTGGAGACCGACGATCGCGGCCGATCCGAGCGGCTCCGTATTGAGATCGTCCGCGTACGTCTGCCCCGCGTACGTGAACGTCACGCCCGTCTGGACGGCGCCGATTTGTCCGTCGACGACGACGGAGGTCTCCGCATCGGGCACGTACTGGAGCTGCTTCCCGACGACGACGGGGACGCCGGCAGCCACGCGCGCGTTCTGCAACGTCGCCGAGAGCGTCACGCGGAGACGCCGGGAGATCTCGTCGGCATACGTGAACGTCGCGCCGTCGGAGCGCGTGCGGTTGACGTTTTCGTACATCTGCTCCGTCGGCGAAATCGTGCGGAACATGATTGCGTCGCCGACGGCGGTGCTGAAAAAATCGAGCGAGGCGTGCTGCGCTGCGCCAACCCAGTCGAAACCGGCGGAGAACGAGGCGCTGCGCTCGGGAAGGAGGTTGGGATTGGCGACGTATGCGACGGCGCCGATGCGATAGCTGCGTACGAGCTCGTTGAGATACGGCAGGCGCAGTCCTCCGCCCGCGGAGCCGCGGAACGCAAGATGCTTCGTGAGATCGTATCGAAACGCGGCGCGCGGAGAGAGCGCGCGACTCGTGCGTGCGGACGGCACTATGATAGAACCTTCAACGTCTGCGTGCACTCCGGCGACGAGCTCCCACGAATGACCGTCGAGCGTCTCCTGCACGCCCAAGCCTTCGAGATGCTGCGTGCCGCTGCTGAGACTCTCAAGCAACGACGTGGGCCCGAACTGTTCGCTCTCGCCACGCACGAGCTTCTCGTCGGCGAGGACGTCGAACGTGGAGGAGCCACCGTTGATGCTCCAATGCAGCGTCGCGCCGTCTTCCGACGTCGGAACGTACTGCGTGTAAAGGAGCACGCCAGGCGCGCTGGGATACCGGTCGGCGAGATTCGTCACGAAGGCTTGGCGTGCGTAGGGAACGATTTCAAGAAACGAGCGGGCGCCGCGCGAGAGATAGTGAACGGCTTGCTGCGCGAGACGGCGCGCGAACGAATAGTTCGGACGTCCTTCGTCTTGTGCGTCCCACGCGCCGCGTTCCTCGTACGAAATCGACGATGCCGAAGAGAGTGCGTAGAGCAAGCGCACCGCAGCCGTCGTCTGGTCGCCGACTGCGGGCTTGTCGATTGGGCTCGCGTACGCCGGCGTGATGTCGTCGTACGAAAGCGACGCGTGCTCGCCGAAGACGGAGACGGAGAGCCGTTGCGAGAGAGCCGCGCTCACTCCCGTGTCGAACCTTTCAAACGCATGCGTGCCGCCGCCGATCGAGAAGAAGCCGGAGCCCGGTTCGCCTTGCACGGGCGGCGCGAGCGTGTCGAGCGCCAAGACGCCGCCGACTGCGCTCGCGCCGTAGAGCGCAGCGCCGGGGCCGCGCAGCATCTCAGCGCGCACGAGATCTGCAGCCGGATACTCCGCCCAGTCGATCTGTCCGCCGAAACCGTCCTGCGCCGGAACGCCGTCGGCAAGCACGAGGCCGCGATCGGAGCCTGCTCCGTCAAATGAGACGCGCAGTTGTCCGTAGTTCGTGAACATGCTGTTGCTGCGGTCACGATCGAAGCCGGGCATCACGGCGAGCAGCGCGTCGGTCGTCGTCGCGGGAATCGAAGAGATCTGCTGAAGATCGAGCACGGAGGACGGCAGCGGCAGGCGGTGCAGCGTCTGCGGAGAGCCCGTCGCCACTTTGGACGTCGCGATGACCGGTAACGGGCTCGGCGACGGCGTTGGCGACGCGGCGGCGACGAGAGAAAAGAGGAACGCCGCCGTCATTGAAAACACCTCTCGCGCAAGCATCATGAAGTCCTGCATCCCGTATGCGTTGCTCGTTGCGCTCGGCGTGGCGACATTCGCTGCGCGTGCTAGCGCCGCCGAGCTGACGACGGGATCGATCGCCGGTATCGTTCGCGCTTCCGGTGGCGCACCGGTCGCGGGTGCGCGCGTGAGCGCTCAGTCAGCATCCGGTCGCTACGAAACGACGACTGGAAGCGCAGGGCGCTTTACGATCTACGGCGTCTCGCCGGACACGTATTCGATCGCGGTGACGGCGACGGGCTATCTGCAGACCCAGAGCGTCGCGGCCGTCCTTCCTGGCGAGAGAACGGCAGTTGCATTCACGCTGCAGGCGAAGCTGCGAACGATCGCGGTGGCGCGAGCCGTCATGCACGCGTTCATCCCCGGCTCGACGAGCGATACGTTCGTCGTCAGCGGAAGCACGGCACGCGCCGAGGATCCGACGGAGAACGCGTCCGGCCTTGCGACGTACACGCAGAACACGGTTCAAGGCGCCATCGCCGGCGTTCCCGGCGTACTGCTCGACTCGTTCGCAAACGCAATCCTTCGCGGCGGTCAGGTGAGCGACACCGTCTTCACGTTCGATTCCGTCCCAATTCCACAAGGGCTCATCGTCGAACCAGGCGGGAACATCGCGGGCGCGCAACTTTTCGTCGCAGGCGCGGGCGAGACCGCGGTGACGATGGCGGGGTATACGACGCAAGGAGACAACGCGCTCGGCGGCATCGTCAACGTGATTCCCGCGACTGGCACGTACCCCGCGGAGGGATTCTTCGATCTCACGAACGGCGTAGAGGCACGCGATCATGCGCTGTCGTTCGAGCGGCTTTGGGCGACGCCCGACATGCGCTGGAGATATGCGGTCGCGGGAAGCTCGAGCTCGGAAGATCTCGAGTACGGCGACGGCTCGACATTCTATCCAGGAGAGGCGGGAACGTACGGCGTCGGACTCTCCTCGCGCGCCGAGAGCGACCTGACAGCGAACGTGCACTTTCGGCCGGACCCGTCCGATGACGTCGCTCTCGTCGCGTTGAGCGCGCAAGCGACGTACGATGAGTACGGCACGCCATTCACCGGAGAGACGTACGGATTCTTGAACGGATCAGTAACCGGTTTTCCCGGTCCTCCGAACGCGCAGGTGACGACGCCGTCGGCGACGCGCGGCACGTACGGCCTCGTCAAGCTCGAGTGGATGCATACCACGGCGCACTCGGTCGCGCGACTTCAAGCGTATCAAAGCGAGTACAGCGCCGTTGCGCAAGGAGCATTCTGGGACGACGACGCGTATCCGGACGGCTCGATCTCGTTGCTCATGCAGCAGGGCGGCAGAGTGACGGGGATCGGCTACGACGTCGACGACGCCGCAACGGCGCGCAGCGATCTTTATTACGGTGCCGACGTACGCACGACGACATCGCGGCTCAACGAAGTCGTTCCGACCGCCGACGAGTACGTCACGTCGCAGCCGACGCTGCAGAGCATGCTCGCGTACCTCGGTGAGCGCTGGACGATCGTGCCGCACGTGCAACTTGCGACGACGCTGCGGGACCTGCGCGTGCATATCGTGCCGGACGACGGAACGCCCTATGACGACGAAGCGCTCGATCCGCACGTTGCGGCGGCCTATTCATTCGGCGATTCGTTCGCTCTGCGCGCAACCTTCGATCATACGAGCGTTGCGCCCGAGCCAACCGAAGTCGATTTTCGCGACACCTCGAATCCGGCATTCTTCAACCCGCTCGCTCCCGAGAAGGGAAGTGAAGTCACCTATTCGTTCGAGAGCGGTGGTCCGACGGAGATGCGGGCGACCTATTACGCGATTCTCGACCGAAACGTCGTGGGACTGCTGCCCGCGAACTATCACGACGTGGTCGCCTCGGGCGTCTCGCCGAGCGCCATCGGACTTCCGACGAATCTGGGCGAGCTGCGCTCGCGCGGTTTTGAGATTTGGGTGCATCGCGGAGGACTGACGTTTGCCGCCGACACCCAGCGCACGTACTCGTCGACGGCGTTGCAGTTTGCGTACAACGGACTGAACCTTCCCGCAGAGCAGGCCGGGCATCTCTTTCCCAATGGATACTTGCCGGACGCCACCGCGTCGCTTTCGTACGATCTTCACGCAGGCCGCCGGCTGCAGATCGTTCCCTCGCTCTCGTACGAGTCCGGATATCCGTACGGCGTCGGAACGAAAATCTGGGTCGACGGACCGCACGGCACGCCGGTCGAGGTCGACAACGACAACTACTATAATCCCGGCTACAACTACTACTTCTTGAAGAACCCTGCGATGCCGTTTAACGCCGTGACGAATCCTTACATCGCAACGCTCGGCACTCCGGAGGGGGCGGACCCGAACTCGCTGCGGACGCCGCCGCAAATGCTTGCGGGCCTGCACGTCGAGCTCGCTCTGAGCTCGCACGTGACGCTCATCGTCGACGGAGCGAACTTGCTCGGAGTCGACACGCCGACGCAACTGACGAGCAATCCCTATCTCATCGGTCCGCCGGGCTACGCCGGAGGCAACCCGTATTACGAAGCCTGGTACGGGCAGAATGACGTTGGCGTTCCGTACACGCTCGGCAACGGCGTGCCGACGAACGACGGCGAACACCAGACGCTTCCGTGGACGTACGGACGCGGCGGATACATGCCGATGTCGTATCCCACCGCTCGAGCCGTCGAGGTTCGTTTGCGTTACAGCGAGCAGGCTTCAGCGTCACGATGACGCAGTTTGCCTAAAGGAGGCAGTTCGTGAAGCAAGGATATCGTGTTGGGGCGGCGTGTCTCGCGATCGCGCTCTCGGCGTGCGGCGGCACGAAGGTGACGAAGACGACGCAAACCGTGACGCACGTGGCGGCGTCGACGGCGATGACCGGCTGGGCGACGTACAACGGCAACGTTCAGAGCACGAGATTTGCGCCGGAGTCGTCGATTGACGCTTCGAACGTGCGGCGCCTCGCGAGGGTCTGTTCGGTGAAGATGCCGGAGACCGGCGCTTTTCAGACCGGACCCGTCATCGTCGGCAAGACGATGTACGTGACGACGTTGCACGACACGCTTGCGATCGACGCGACGTCCTGCCGCGTCCTCTGGACGAACTCGCACAAGCCGAAGGCACCCGAGCTCTACAATACGAACCGCGGCGTCGCATACGATGCCGGCCGCGTCTTTCGCGGCTACCAAGACGGCACGGTCGAAGCGCTCGACGCCTCGACGGGCCGCGTCATCTGGACGATCGTCGCGGCGGATCCGAAGAAGTCGGAGTTCTTCAGCGCTGCGCCGATCGCATGGAACGGAGTGCTCTATCTCGGGATCGCCGGCGCCGACTGGGGCGCGCGCGGCCGCATGATGGCGTTTCGCGAGAGCGACGGAAAGCAGAT
>JASHPC010000261.1 GCA_030038335.1 Vulcanimicrobiota bacterium | reverse complement strand
CAGCGCGAAGAGCTTGTTCAGGTCGAGCGCGAGATAGATCGCGGCGAAAACGGCCGCAACGCAGAGGAGCAGCGGTTCTGTTCTAAAGCGCGCTGCGCGCATCGTCGACAATCTTGCGGAGCGATGCCGTGAACCCTTCCGGTGAAAAGCGTTCCGCGTGCTCGCGCAGCCGGCGCGCGTCGAAGCGTGACGCGTCAAACGCACGCAATGCGGCCGCCAGCGATTCTGGCGTTGCATCGTCGAAGAACGTGCCGGTCGTTCCTTCGATCACGGTTTCGAGCGCACCGCCGCCGCGAAATGCAATCGTCGGCCTTCCCGCGGCAGCCGCCTCGAGCGGAACGAGCCCAAAGTCTTCCTCTCCGGGAACGATCGCGGCACGCGCATTGCCGAGAAGCGTGTTAAGACGCGCATCGTCGACGTAGCCGAGCATCGTCGTCGTCGTACCACGCGCGAGCGAGCGCAGATCGCGCTCGGCTGGACCGGTGCCCGCGACGAGAAGGGGGACACAGGCAATCTTCGCTGCTTCAATCGCAATCTCGACGCGCTTGTATGACAAGAGGCGCGATACGACGACGAAATACTCCCCATTCCCGCTGCCTACTGTGAAGCGCTTCACGTCCACCGGGCAGTGCAGCACCAGCGAATCGCGTCCGTAGTACGTTCGAATGCGGGCCGCAACGTTGCTCGAGTTCGCCACGATCGCCGTTGGACGTTGCGCGGCGCGCGCATCCCATGCGACGAGCCTGCGCACGACTGGCGCAACGAGCGCATGTCGAACGTACGCGTCGTAGGCGAACGCGAATCTGCTCACGGTGTTCATATAACACACGTGCACCGCTCCGGCGGGAACGACGATTCCCTTTGCCCAGGCTGTCGTCGAGCTCACGATCGTGTCGAACCCCGAGAAGTCGAAGCGTTCGAACGCGCCTGGATAGAACGGCGCGAGATAGCGAAAGTAACGGTTCGCGAAGGGAACGCGCGCGAGCGCCGATACGCGAACTCGCCCCTTGGGGACAAGATCGCCACAGACGCGTTCGTCGTAGAGAGCGGTGAAGACGGGCGCTTCGGGCCACGCGCGCGCGATATGCGCGAAGACGCGTTCGGCGCCACCGCGTTGGTTCAAATAGTCGTGAACGAGCGCGACGCGCGGCGCCGTCGTCAGTTTTGCGACGTCACTCGAGGAAGGACGAGGGCGATCGTAGGCTTGCCGAGATATTTCCGCGCGACGCGCTGCAGATCCGCGGGCGTCGTCGCCGCGATCGCGTGCAGCGTCGCATCGAGATAATCTGCGGAGCCGGTGCGGTCGGCAAAGATTCCCGCGAGCCTCGCACGCGCTTCGAGCGTCGACGCGCCGAGCAAGAAGTCGCTGCTCGCAATCCGCTTGAACTGGTCGATCGAGCCTTCGAGCTTTGTCGCCGCAAGGATGTTCACGACCGAGAGCGCCGTTCCGAACGTGCGGTTCGGCTCGCCGATCCCGCCGTCGACGTACAGCACGAGCGATGGCGTCGGCGAATCGTAGTCGTACATCGCGCCGACGGCCTGCGAGGCGATCGTCGGAGTGATCGTTCCGGGAATCTCGGCAATGTCGCCGAGCGTGCGCTGGAGAAACGCGGCGAGTACGAGCATGGGCCCATAGTCGGCACTCTTCACCGACGGCGCCTCATAGGAGACGACGAGCCACGGCGCTCCGACATCGCGATGCGTCACGAGTTGACGTTGTCCCGAGGCATCGAGATGCTGCACGCGCGTTTCGACGACTCCCGTGCTTCCCTCCGGCAGCGTTTGCGCCAGACGCTGCAAGGCGGCGGCGGCCGCGCCATCCAAGCTGCCTGCGGCGCTCAGTGTCGTTCCGCCACGCCGGTAGTACGCGCGATAAAACGCCTGCACGTCCGCGGGACCGAGCTGCGCGAGCGAAGCGGGAGTGCCCAACGCCGGCATGCCGGTGTTATTACCTCCTGCCTGCGAGAGCGCCAGCATCTCCACGCCCACGGCAAGCGGCTCTTGCTGCTGTTCGCCGATGTCGCGCACGAGTGTCGCACGCGCCGCGTCGACGGTTGACGGCGAGAAGTCGGGCGCCGCGAGCGCGCGTGCGACAAGCGAGAACACGTCACTGGCATTTGCGGCGGTTGCCTCGACGTAGAAACGGACGCCCGAGGCTCCGACGGCAAAACGAACGGCGCCTCCATGCGCGGCAACGGCTTCAGACAGAGGCAAGCCGTCGACCGGCGTTCTTTCGATCGTCTCGGCGGTAAGGGCCGAAAGCCCGCTCTGCGCGAGACGCTCGCGATCGAGACCTGCCGGGATGTTGAACTGGACCCCGGCAAGCGCGGAGTTCGCGTCGGGCTGCGTGACGATGGTAACGCCGTCCGCATGCGTCACGGGTACGTTCTCCGCGAAAACGTACGCGGGCGCGAGTGCGAATGCGAGCGCGATCGCCGCCGCTGCCGATTTCACGAACTTCCTCCTGTAGCAGAAGCTTGAGTGATGCGAACGATCGCCGGTTGGGTCAGATAGCGCCTGACGACCGAAGCGACGTAGTCGGGTGTGAGCGAACGTGCAACGCTTTCGTACTGAGCGCCGCCCGGCGCGTAGCCGGATGCGCCTTCGGCAGCATACCAGCCGAGATTCGCCGCCTCTTCCTCGGCGGTTTGCGTCGTCGCGCTCAAATGATAGAGAAACGCCTCTCGCGCTGCATCGAAGGCGGCGGGCGGGAGCGGCTGCTGCATTGCCGAGACAGCGTCGAGAATCTGCCCTTGCACCTTTCCGTCGTCGCTTCCCGCGACGGTGACGATCATGACGCCGGGATCGTGCAGCGTGATGAACTGCCCGTCAAGGTCGAGCGAGCCGTCTTTCTGCCGAAGCGCTCTAACGACCGTTCCACTTCCGCCATAAAAGAGATAGTCGGAAATGAAATCCATCGCGGTAGCCGCGCGTTCGTCGGATATCGGCGGCCCGATCCACGCGATGCCGATCCCCGGTACGGCGCCGCTCTGCGTCGTGGGTTGCGACGACGATGACGCCGTTGCGCTATCCAGGGGCGGGTCGGGCGTTCCGCTTGCGGCGCCGGGAGTCGCCACCGAGAGAATCTCTGGGGTAACGTCTCCAGCAAGCGTGACGAACGCGTTGCTCGCGCGAAACGCGCGCCCCGCAAACGCCGTCGCTTGATCGAGCGTCACGTGCGAGATATCGTCGGCCGCGAGCGGAATCGGCGGTTCGTGTGCCGGCCCCGAAGCGAAGATCTGCGCGAAAAGGGCCGCGTGGGCGAGCGCTTCCGTCTCGTACTGTTGCTGTACGGCGAGCACCGCTGCGTCGCTTTGCGCCGAATGCAGCGCGGAGTCGTCGATTTGGGGTGTAAAGTACGCTGCGGTCAGCGAAGCGAGTACGACGCGCGCGTCGGACGCCGGAATCACGACGCTGATTCCGACGATGTCCGGAAAAACCTCGATATTCAGCCGTCCGCCGAGTTGCGCGACGACTTCTGCGAGCGATCTGCCGCTCTCGAGTTTCGCCGCGGCTGCAGCCGTCGCAGCGACGCGAGCTAAACCCGGTACAGGCTTTCCGTATCCGTCATCGGGTGCGCGAAACCACACGTCGATTGCAGCGGTTGGGGACGCCGGATCGGATGCAATGGCGTACGCGCCGCCTTGGGGCAACGCGCCTCTTTGAACTTCTTGCGCGGCGGCGCCCGAGAGCGGCCCGCAGAGCGCAACAGCTGCAAGCATAAGGGCCGGAAGCACTCGCTTCATGCCGGCTCCGGTGTGATCTTCGGTTTGAGGCGTTGTTCGGGGCGCTTCTGCTCCTCGGGCTTTTCCGCGACTCCGGGCGCCGGCGCGGGCGCCTTCTCCGCGTTGTGGTCGTAGGCGCCTCCGGTGAGAATCGCGCGCACTTCCTCCGCTTCGACGGTTTCGTACTCGAGCAGCGACGCGACCATGCGCTCGACCTTTGCCCAGTTGTCGGAGAGAATTTGCTTTCCATGGCTATAGCACGATTCGATGATGCGTTTGACCTCCGCGTCGATCTTCGACGCAATCTGCTCTGAGTAGTTGCGGTCTTCGCCGAAGTCGCGACCGAGGAAGACTTGCCTGCTGCCGCGACCGTACTGAATCGGCCCCAGCTCGCTCATTCCGTATTGCGTCACCATCGCGCGCGCGAGTTCCGTCGCCTTCTCGAAATCGTTCGATGCGCCGGTCGTCACGTCGCCGAACTTAATCTCTTCCGAGAGACGCCCGCCGAGCGCCATCGTAATCTGCGCGAGCAGCTCCTCTTTCGTTCGGCTATGACGATCGTCTTCCGGAAGCGACCACGTAAGTCCGAGCGCCATGCCGCGCGGGATGATCGTTACCTTGTGCACGGGATCGGATTTGTCGACGAGACCGCCGATGATGGCATGGCCAGACTCGTGATAGGCAGTGATCTCTTTCTCTTTCTGCGACATCGCGACCGATTTGCGCTCCGGTCCGACCATCACGCGGTCGATCGCCTCGTCGCAATCCTGCATCTCGATGACGCTCTTGTTGCGTCGCGCCGCGAGCAGCGCCGCTTCGTTGAGCAAGTTCTCGAGATCCGCGCCCGAGAAACCCGGCGTGCGACGCGCAAGCGTCTCGAGCTCGACGGTCTTCGCGAGCGGCTTGTTGCGTGCGTGCACCTCGAGAATCTTCTGGCGACCTTTGACGTCGGCACGGTCGACGACGACCTGACGGTCGAGTCGGCCGGGACGAAGTAATGCCGGGTCGAGAACGTCCGGACGATTCGTCGCCGCGATGAGAATGACGCCGGTGTTTTGATCGAAGCCGTCCATTTCGACGAGCAACTGATTGAGCGTCTGCTCG
>JASHPC010000260.1 GCA_030038335.1 Vulcanimicrobiota bacterium | reverse complement strand
GTCGTAATACTGTTGTGGCGACGCTGCGGCCGCCGGCGTCGCAATGAATGCGCTGACGAGAAACAGCGACGCTGCCGCGAGACGAAACGGATGGGGCAACCGATCTCGCAGATTGACCCAAACGCGTGGATTGCACGGCGCTATCATCGGCGACTTGAGACGAAGCCTCCTAAAAGTTTATGCACCGCGAGGGACTTGAACCCCCAACCAAGTGATTAAGAGACGCTCCCAGGCGCACGGTACAATGCGGTTTCCCCGTAAATGGGCCTCTTTTGCTTCTCTCTCGTCTCCCATTTCTCTGCCAATGGCTGTACAAATGGCTGTACAAGAGGGGCCCGGTCCGAGTGGCGTCTCGCACCACTTCGAAAGGAAGGGTTCAAGGTGATCGCTACTCTTCATCCTCACGCCGCGCTGTCCGACGACGTCGCGCCGCAGCTCGCGCGCCGCATCGGCTACGCGCGTGTCTCGACGGACGAGCAGACGCTCAACGCTCAGAAGGACGCGTTGCGGGCCGCAGGGTGCGTCGACGTCTTCGAGGACATCATCTCGGGCGCTGTGACCGCTCGAAGGGGTCTCGACGCAGCGCTTGCGGCTCTGCGGGCCGGCGATACGCTCGTCGTCGCTCGTCTCGATCGGCTCGGGCGTTCGATGCCGCATCTCGTCGCAACGGTGCACGAGCTCCACGGCCGCGGCGTTGGATTCAGATCGCTCGCGGAGGCGATCGACACGACGTCGGCCGCCGGCCGGCTCGTCCTGCACATCTTCGCGTCGCTCGCAGACTTCGAGCGGGATCTCATTCGCGAACGTACTCGAGAGGCGCTTGCCGCCAAGAAACGTCGCGGCGAGCGGATCGGACGCCCAAGGGCACTCACACCAGCGCGCATCGAAGCGGCGCGCGAGATGCTGTCGAGCGGCCACGCCGCATCGCACGTCGCGCGCGTGCTCCAGGTCGGACGCTCAACTCTATATCGAGCACTTGGCCCTGTCGCCGCTCGCGCGGTTTCGTAGCCGATGCATCCGCATCGTCCGAACACGCGCGCACCGAAGGCCACGCCTGGCGCAGAACGTCGCGACGTCACGTGCCCACACTGTTCGTATCGGCTCGGGCGTTCGGACCGCACTCTACTTCCGATGCGAAAACGCCGCGTGCCGAAAGCTCGCACGCGCGGTGAGACCTAAATCACTCGAGGGCTGAGCGATCGCGTGAACGACCGCCCAGCCCATATCACCAGGAAAGGAATCTTCCCGATGACGCACTCTGCACTATCACGGCCAGTTATCCGGCGCCATTTCAAGGCTGCGGGCACGCCAAAGCAGCAGGAACGCTGGCGGAAACGTGCCAGCAAAAGCCTCCGGGAGGCCGCCCAGTTCGCGCGCAAGACGGCGTTACGGTTTGAGCTTATCGCCGAGCGGCTCGAGGCGATAAGCTCTCTGGAAGGTAGTCACGCCGAGAAACTCATTGACGAAGTCCAATTTGCTACGTCCAGCGGTAACCACGGTGCATTCGGCAATATGGCAAGGAGAGCGATGCGTGCGAGCTACCAAATTTGCATGCTAGTTCCTGAAGTGCAAGAAACGCAACGGCCAACGGAAACTACCGTGCGGCCCTTAGCCGCCAACTTCGCGATCACTGAGGCCGAGGCGATCGTGAAGAGTTCAGTGGGCATCCCGGACTGGACGCGGGAGCCGGTCACCGAGCGCGAACGCAAAGTGCGTCGAGCGCTTCTGCGTGGAGCGGTCGAAAAGGCTAGTAGGCCACTCGATATATGGTGGTGCAGATTTGCGGATATTGGCATAAAGCCGCAGGACGGATGGCTTGGAATGAAGGCCGCTGACTACGATGAGTTTCCGTCCGACGTGCGAGAGGCCGTAGCGGAAGCGTACGCCGTCAGTAGGCAGCAGCATGACGAACACGAGCTCGCGAAATTCAGCGACGCAGTTCAAGATGCGCTCGATGAGATCGACGGCATTGAACGCGATGACGTTGACGAGGAGGATGACGATTGATCCGCTCATGCGGGCTGCCTCTCTCTTGGAAGACGCTAGGCTATTGCTGAGGCGCAGCGAGAAGCGCCTTAGCGCGCACAAAGCAGAACGCCCCGCTAATGGGGGCGTTCATGCTGGGGCGGGAATCGCGCCGAGACGACCCGTCCTTCCGGCACTCGGTTTGCATCCGAAGAACGAGGCGGTGTTAGGGCCGACCTCATTATAGCATCCCTACACGGCGGCCGCGAGCATCTATCTGATCGGACTTATTCCGGCCGATAGAGAAGCGCCTGAAGTATGCGCATAGATGAAGGGCCGGAAGAGCTGGCACGTCGTGTGACTCGCGCACTTGAGACCGCGACGGCATGCGAAGACGCTGTCATAAGGCTACTCAACGATCGGCAGATATTTAAACGCTTTGCGGATGCGGTTAACGCCAGTCCAGCGGTGCAACAGACCTGGTTCCCTACAATGGTCGCGAAGTGGTACTCGCAGAGTATGCTTATTGGTTTGCGTCGCTTGGTCGACAGGGACCCGCGGACGCACTCGCTGCGCAATTTGCTCGAGGACATGCTAGCGCAACCCAACGCGTGGAGCAAGACCTCTATGTTACGACTGTGGGCTGCGCACGACAAGCACAAGCACTCGCCAGATTTCCTCGAGGTTTTGTTGGGCAATACTTACAA
>JASHPC010000259.1 GCA_030038335.1 Vulcanimicrobiota bacterium | reverse complement strand
CGAGGATGCGCAATAGACAGTACGCTGATTTTGCGTGCGACGATGCGCCCCTCGATGTTCGGAGGGGCGTTTTTCATTGTGAGGAGTCCAAGGCAATGCCGACCGCACGGAAAGAGGCCGCGATCAACGATCTTCGTGAGAAGCTCGCTGGCGCGCGGCATCTCATTCTGACCGACTACACGGGGCTTACCGTCGGCGAGATCACGCGCTTGCGCGGCGAGTTGCGCAAGGACGGCAGCGGATATGCCGTCGTCAAGAACACGCTCTTTCGTCTTGCCGCCGGCAAGGACGTCGCGTCGGAGCTGGAAGCGTTTCTCGCTGGTCCTACGGGCGTCGTTTTTGCATCAGGCGATCCAGTTGCACCCGCGAAGGCCCTCAAGACGTTCGGCGACACGGTGAAGTCGGTCGCCGTCAAAGCGGGATACATCGACGGTCGGCTCGTCGACGCTCGTCAGATCGGCATCCTCGCGTCGTTGCCGTCCAAGCACGAGCTGTTGGCGAAGCTCGTCGGATCGCTTGCGAGCCCGATGCGCGGTCTCGTCACCGTACTTTCAGGAAATCAGAGCGGCCTCGTCCGCGTTCTTTCCGCGCTGCGCGACAAACGCGTCGCGGCGGAATCGTAATCACTCATCGAGAGAAGGAAGATCATGGCACTCGCAGACCTCATCGAACAGATCGATAAACTCACCGTTCTCGAACTTGCGGACCTCGTCAAGCAGCTCGAAGAGAAGTACGGCGTCTCAGCGGCTGCGCCGGTCGCGATGGTTGCCGCAGGTCCGGCTGCGGGCGCAGCTGCGCCGGCGGCGGAGAAGACCGAGTTCGACGTCGTGCTCGCGGAAGCTGGACCGGAGAAGATCAAGGTCATCAAGGCTGTGCGCGAGATCACGAACCTCGGCCTCACCGAAGCGAAAGCGTTCGTCGAGAGCGCTCCTAAAGCGGTGAAAGAAGGCGTCGCCAAAGACGAAGCCGAGAGCGTCAAGAAGAAGCTCGAAGAAGCAGGCGCCAAAGTCGAGATCAAGTAGCGGTCGGTGGGCCCACACCACCTAGCGGCGACGCATGCGGCTGCGCCGCAGTCGTGGCTCGTCTATATTGTCGTCGCGGGGCTGCTCGTCTTCCGGTATTCGCGGCCGATGCGTATGACGGTTACGCGGATGTGGATCACGCCGCTGATCTACGTGGCTCTGACTCTGTTTGCGATTTGGGGAGGGCAAATGGTCTCCCCGGCGCCTATTCCGCTCATCGCGCTCGCGCTGGTCGCAGGCATCATAGCGGGCATTCCGTTAGGGATGCTGCGCGGTGCGCACACGACGGTGCGTGCGACGGATCGTCCAGGCGTGATGTATCTCGGGCCTTCGTGGATCGTCGCCGTGATTTGGATCGGCGCCTGCGATCCGTCAGGGCCTGCGCATCATATTTGCGGGCTCGCCGATAGCCGGGCCGATCGGTGACGGCGTTCTCGCTCTCGCGATTTCCATGCTCGTGACGTCGTACGTGGCAATTTACGAGAAGTACCGCTCGCTCGAGCACGCCGCGGGCCAAATCTAGCGGCGTCTATCTGTGGAACGTGCCGTTTGCTCGAGCGGGCTGCGGCGCGAACTTAGCGAGTAGCTGATCGAACTGAGTGCGCGGCATCGGCCGGCCGTAAAGATAACCCTGAAGCATCTCGCATCCAGCCGTTTGCAAGAACTCCTGTTGCTCTTCGGTTTCGACGCCTTCTGCAACGACGGGCAAACCCAGCTGCGACGCGAGCGCGAGAATGCCGGAGCAGACGGACCGGCTGTACGAGTAGCGCTCGAGGTCGGTGATGAACGACCGATCGATCTTGATGACGTCGATCGGGTACATTCGCAGATAGCTCAGCGTGTTATAGCCGGTTCCGAAGTCGTCGAGAGCGACGCGGATTCCATTCTCGCGCAGCAGTGACAGGGACGCTTGTGCGTGCATGTGATCCGCAAGCAGCGCTTGCTCCGTAATCTCTGCGACGAGCGAGACGTTCGACGCCGGGCGGCTCGCAACGACCCCGCGCAGTGTCTCTGCAAAGCTGTTCGAGAGCAGCGAGTGCGCAGTGATGTTAAAGCCGATGTGGAAGCTGTGATCCGGTTCGATCGACGCCGCTTCCTGCGCGATGCGGCGCAAGACCCATGCGTCGATCGCCTTCGTCAAGCCTGCGTCTTCTGCGGCAGGCAGAAACGCGCCCGGGGGTACGACGCCCAGAGAAGGGTGATTCCAGCGAAGCAGCGCTTCGGCGCCGCAAAGTGCGAGCGTTTTCGCTTCGACGATCGGTTGGAAGTAGAGTTCGAACTCGTTGCGATCGAGTGCACCGTGCAAGCTCATCTGCAAGTGACGACGTTCAGCGAGCATGCGCTCCATGTCGGGGTGGTAGCGGGCAATGCCGTGCGCTCCGCGGTTTTTGAGTTGCGCCATCGCAAGCGAGGCTTTCACGACGAGCGATTCGTCGGCGGCGTCGAACGGAAAGACGCTCGTTCCGATCGTCGCCGTCACCTCCACGGCTGCGTCGCCAATTTGAACGGGAGCCGCGATTGCGTTTTCGAGCCGCGCCGTCGCGGCTTCGGCATCGCGTCCCTCGACGAGCAGGAGTGCCGCGAACTCGTCGGCGCCGATTCGCGCGAAGGCCTCGCCGTCGCGTGCCATTTCGGTTAGCCGGCGCGCAAGCGCGCGAAGGAACGTGTCACCGCCAGCGCTTCCGAACGAGTCGTTGATGGCGGTGAAGCGATCGATGTCGAAAATTGCGACGACGAACGGCGTGCCACGATGTCCATCGCGAGCAGCTTCTTGGACGCGCTCCATGAAGCGTTCGCGATCGAAGAGGCCTGTGAGCTTGTCGTGCCCCATCAGGTGTTCGATCGTGCGCTGTGCGTCGCGCTGATCGGTGATGTCGACGATCGCACCGATGTTACGCACCGGGTTGCCGTCTGCATCGTAGAAGAACTGGCCGTCCGTGCGGACGTGGCGTACCTGACCGTCGCGGCGCACCAAGCGGTACTCGATGTGGTACGGGCGCTTCGACGCAAGGGCGGCGTTGCGCGACTCCGCGACGCGAAGGCGATCGTCGGGGTGGATGTGCTCGATGAAGTCGGTCAGCGTTGCACACGTTGCGGACTCTGGTAGTCCCCAGAGCGCGCGTAGCGCAGGCGTTACTTCACAGCGCTCGGTGTCGACGTCGATCGTGAACGTCGCGACGAGAGCAACGGACTGCGTTAGGGCCAGCGCCCGCCGTGCCTCGAGTAACTCCCGAGCCAAGAGCACGGAATCATCCACGTGTACGATTGTAGCGTTTTGGCTGTGCGCGTACAGCAATCGACCCTCAAAGGGAGGGATTTTTTACCGTTCCTTGACATCTAGGCCCTATGCAGCAGCGGCGTGCTTCCTACGTACCCTGGGCCATCCTCGCCATCATCGTCGTGATCGTGCTCTGGATATTTGCGACGTACAACAGCCTCGTCACGTCGGACCAGGCCGTGCAAGCACAATGGGCGCAAGTGCAGACGGCATACCAACGCCGGGCAGACCTCATCCCGAACCTCGTTGCGACCGTGAAAGGCGCCGCCAACTTCGAAAAATCGACGTACATCGCGGTCGCGCAGGCGCGGGCGCAAGTCGGCCAGATCTCGCCGCAAGTCGTGCAAAACGCGCTACGCAACCCTCAGGCGTTCGCACAGTACCAGCACGCGCAGGACACGCTCGGCACGGCGCTGACGCATCTCCTCGCGGTGACCGAAAACTACCCGCAGCTGCAGGCGAATCAAGACTTCCTAACGCTGCAAGCGCAACTCGAGGGAACGGAGAATCGCATCGCGGTCGAACGCCGGCGCTACAATCTGCAAGCGCAGGCGTTCAACACCCAGCGCAACACCGCACCAACGGTCTTTCTCGCGAACTTCTTTGGCACAGAGTTTGCGAGTAAGCCATACTTCCAGGCGACTCAGGGAGCGCAGACGGCGCCGGCCGTAAACTTCTCGCCATGACGCGTCTCGCGCACGCTCGCATCGAGCGCGCGGTCCGCGCGGCAGAGCGTGGCACGACCGGACACATCGTCGTTCGCATCGTTCCCGAGAAGTCGCTCGACGCATTCGATCGCGCGCGCCAAGAGTTCGAGCAAGCGGGCTTGCACACGGCGCGCGCACGCAATGCGTCAATGATTCTCGTCGCGCCCGTTGCTCGTAAGTACGCAGTCTTGGGCGACAAGGCGCTTCACGAGCGAGTCGGCGACGCATTCTGGAAGAGTCTCGTCGATGAGATGCGCCCATACTTTGCAAGCGACCGTAGCGTTGAGGCTATCGTCTTTGCGATCGATCGCATCGGCACGGAGCTCCATCGTCACTTTCCGGCGGCGACGTAATGCTCGCAAGCCTTCTCCTCGCCGCAACGATTGCGGTGCCGTCACCGCCGGTGCCGACCGCGTACGTCACCGACACGCAAAGCGTGCTCTCCGCGGACACGGTCGCGCGCGTCGATAGTGAGCTTCAGGCGTACGAACAAGCGACGGGACATCAGATCGTCGTGTACATCGGATCGACGACGGGAGCCGAGCCGCTCGAAGAGTGGACGAACGACACGGCGGAACGGTGGGGTATCGGGCGCAAGGGGCACGACGACGGCGCGGTTCTCTTCATCTTGATGCAGGATCACAAAATTCGCATCGAAGTCGGCTATGGACTCGAACCATCTCTCACGGATGCGCAGACGTTTTGGATCATTGAGAACGTCATCACGCCGGATATGCGCGCGGGCAATGTGGATGCCGCCGTGCAAGACGGCGTCGATCACATTCTCACGACGATTACGCCGTCGTACGCATCGCAGATCGGGCACGCAGTATCGGCGCCTGCTGGCGGCTCTGCCGAGGTTGGAGGCAGCGGCGGTCTCTCGAGTGCGCTGCTCGCGATCGTCATCTTTCTCTGTTTCTTCTGGATCGTGCTCATCTTCGCATTCGTCGCCGGCATACGATATCTCGCGGCGCTCTTCACGCACGGTCCCGCGGCGGCCGCGAAGGCGTGGCATGACACGTGGATCTCGTCGGGCACGCATCACGGCAGCATGATGTGGGGTATGCCGTTTCTCTTCGGCGGCTTCGGTGGTGGTTTTGGCGGCGGTGGTTTCGGCGGAGGCTTCTCAGCGGGCGGCGGCGGTTTCGGTGGTGGCGGCGCCTCTGGCGGCTGGTAGCCTAGTGCACTAAGAATGCAACGAGCAGCAACGCAACGATGTTGAGGACCTTGATCATTGGGTTGATCGCCGGACCTGCGGTGTCTTTGTAAGGATCGCCGACGGTATCGCCGGTAACGGCGGCCTGATGCGCGATCGAGCCTTTTCCGCCGAAGTGTCCCTCCTCGACGTACTTCTTTGCGTTATCCCATGCACCGCCACCCGTCGTCATCGAGATCGCGACGAAGAGGCCAGTAACGATCGCGCCGATGAGGATACCGCCCATCATCTCCGCACCCGTGTTGCCCGCAAGCACGTGGAAGAACGTGAGCAGGACGACGATAACCGGTACGCCGACGGGAATGAGCGCCGGTAGGATCATTTCATGCAGGGCGGCACGCGTTACGATGTCGACCGTCGCGCCGTAGTTCGGCTTGGCGGTTCCCTCCATGATGCCGGGAATCTCCTTGAACTGGCGACGCACTTCGACGACGACGCCGCCTCCCGCGCGCCCGACCGCGAGCATCGCGAGAGAGGCGAAGAGATAGGGAAGCAGCGCGCCGATGAAGAGCCCGGTCAGCACGTAGGGATTGCTGATCGAAAAGAGACCTTCGATCGTCGTTGCAACGCTTGCGCACGCCGGCGTCGTCGTCGCGTGACACGTGTGCTGCACGAGCTCTTGAATGAACGACGCGAAGAGCACGATCGCTGCGAGTGCAGCCGAGCCGATCGCATATCCCTTCGTGACGGCCTTCGTCGTGTTTCCGACCGCGTCGAGCGGGTCGGTGTGACTGCGCACGTCCTGCGGGAGCTCGGCCATCTCCGCGATGCCGCCTGCGTTATCCGTGATCGGACCGAAGGAGTCGATTGCGACGATGATCCCAGCGAGCGAGAGCATTGCCATAACGGCGATGCCCACGCCGTAGACGCCATTACCGAAATGGTAGCTTACGAGGATGCCGATGACGATGATGATCGCTGGGATTGCGGTACCTTGCATCGAGACGGCAAGCCCGGAGATGATGTTCGTCGCGTGACCCGTCGTGGACGATTTCGCGATGAGCTGCACGGGCTTGAACTGCGTTCCGGTAAAGTACTCGGTAACCCACGTAATCGCGCCGGTGACGAAAATTCCGACGACGGCGCAGATAAAGATGTCGATCGGCGAGAGACTGCTTCCGGCAAATACCTTCGTGATGAAGTAGAAACCGACGAGCGCGAGAATGCCGGCGACGACGAGTCCGCGGTAGAGCGCTCCCATGATGCGCGCGCGGTCGACGTTCCCGAGAGAGACGAAGAAGGATCCGATGATCGACGCGACGATCGACACGGCGCCGATGAGGAGCGGAAACGTCGTGGCGGCGGGAAGCGTCGAGCCGAAGACGAGGTGCCCGAGCAGCATCGCTGCGACGGTCGTCACGCAGTACGTCTCGAAGAGGTCGGCAGCCATGCCTGCGCAATCGCCGACGTTGTCGCCAACGTTGTCAGCGATGACCGCGGGATTACGCGGATCGTCCTCCGGGATTCCAGCCTCGACCTTTCCGACGAGATCCGCACCGACGTCGGCCGCCTTCGTATAGATACCGCCGCCGAGACGCGCAAAGACGGAGATGAGCGAGCAACCGAAGGCAAGGCCAATCATCGCGTCGAGCGATCGCGCAACGTTGCCGTCGTTGATGCCGAGAAGGATCGCATAGTAGCCAGAGACGGCAATGAGTCCGAGTCCAACGACGAGCATACCGGTGACCGCACCACCGCGAAAGGCGACGTTCAATGCCGGCTTGAGTCCAACGCGCGCCGCTTCGGTGGTTCGAACGTTTGCTCGCACCGCAACGAGCATGCCGATGAAACCGGCTGATCCCGAAAGAATCGCGCCGATGATGAAGCCCAAAGCGGCTTGCCAGCCGAGGCTGGGAACGAAGATGATGATGATCGCCAGCACGATTGCCACGATCCCGACCGTCCGGTATTGACGCTGCAAGAACGCCATGGCGCCCTCTTGGATCGCCGAGGCGATCGCGCGCATGCGCTCGCTCCCGGCCGGGCGCGATAGCACCCAGACGATCAGCGCAATTCCGTACAGCAGGGCTAGGACGCCGGTAGCCAGACCGGCGACGATGGCATCTTGTTCAGGAGTCACCCGGCGGTGCCTACGATGAGCCGGAGAGGGAGTCCTTTCGCAGAAAGACTCACGTAATGGACACGGCCGAGTTAGTTATCGTCGGATGCGGGCCATCGGGGGCCACCGCCGCACGTGAGGCGGCGCGCTCCGGCCTGCATGCGGTCGTCCTCGAGAAGGACGCGGTCGTTGGCGCGAAGCGCGTCTGCGCGGCCGGCTTGCGGCCGCGCTTCTGTGAGGAGTTCGACGTGCCGCGCGCGATCGTTCATTTCGATACGCCGCGCCTCGCGCTCTTCGACGCGGATGGCGGGGAGCACGTGCTTACGTTCGGCCCCGGTCACACGACGACGCGAGAGGAGCTCGACGGAACGCTCGCGCGGTTGGCGTCGAGCGAGGGCGCTGAAATTCGCACGCAGTCGCTCTTCCGGGCAGTTCACCGCAACGAGCGCGGCTTTACCGTCGAGTTCGCGAACCTTCGCAATGGAAAACGCGAAGCGATTGCGACGCGCGCGGTCTTCTTTGCGCAGGGATCGACGGCGGTGCTCGAAGGAACACCACTTGGATATGGCGAGTGGCGCGACGGCATCATGACGACGCTTCAGTATCGCGTGTACCTCGAGCGTCCCGCACTGCCGATTACGTACCAAACGCTCGAGATGCATTACTACGTGGGCAACGAGCGGCGTCAAGTCGTTGGCTGGATGTTCCCGAAGAAAGACCACCTCGCGATCGGGCTCGGCGTGATTGGAAAGATGCAAGGTGCTAAGCTTCGCTCGGAACTCGACGCTCTAACGGAACGTATCGCGAAGCGTCTTTATCCGGCGTCCCGAGTGCATCACGTGAAGACCGAAGGCCACCTTCTCTACATGGGCGCGCCACGGCCCGTAATGTCGCATGACGGCATCGCGGTGGGCGGCACCGCTGCCGGACTCGTCGATCCAACAAACGGCGAAGGCATCTACGAGGCCGCGATGAGTGGCCGGTTGTTTGCCGCGTCGCTTGCCGAGCACCGAAACGACGTTGCTCGCGCCGCAAGGCGCTACGCATCGGCAGTGCGGTCGCGTTTCGTCGGAAGGCTGCGCCAACGTTTGAAGCTGATGCATTACTTGGAGCGCAAGCCGGAACGCTTCGGCGTACTCTTCGAGCAGCTTGCCACGACGCCGCGACTTCCGGAAGTTTTGCACGGTGAGTCGCACAGACGCACGCTCGCGGATCGTGCATTCCTCTACTCCCAAATAGCGCGCTTCCTACTCAAGGCGTCCTGAGTGCGCGCAATCGTATAGCGTGCCGGGCCGAATCGCCGTTCTCGTCGCAGACGACTCAGCATTTATGCGGCGCGCGTTGAGCGCAATGCTGCAAGCGCAAGACGATATCGAAGTCGTCGCGACAGCACGCAACGGAGAAGAGGCAGTCGCGAAGACGCTCGCGCTTCGGCCCGACGTCGTCACGATGGACGTTCAAATGCCCGAGGTAGACGGCCTCGAAGCCGTGCGGCGCATCGTCGCGCAAGGTCACGTTCCCATCATCATGGTGAGCGCGCACACGAAAGAGGGAACGGAGACGACGTTCAAAGCGCTCGAGTTGGGAGCCGTCGACTTCATCGCGAAACCGGACTCTGCCTATGCGAATATCGACGACGTCGCGCGCGATCTCGTCGAGAAGGTTCGCGGCTGCGCGGGCCGCACGAACGTTCTGGCGTCAGCCGATCGAAGGCCTAGGTTGCGCGACGCCGTCGCGCTTCACCGGCCGCGCCCCGGCGCGATTGCGTACGAATGCGTTGCCATTGGGGCGTCGACCGGCGGACCAGTCGCGCTTTCGCAGCTCATCCCGGCACTGCCGAGTGAGTTTCCCGCGGCGGTGCTCGTTGTTCAACACATGCCTGTCGGTTTCACGCGTGCACTCGCCGAGCGTCTCGACTCGCTTGCGAAGATTCGCGTACGCGA
The DNA here is from genome assembly GCA_030038335.1 of Vulcanimicrobiota bacterium. GTDB lineage: Bacteria > Vulcanimicrobiota > Vulcanimicrobiia > Vulcanimicrobiales > Vulcanimicrobiaceae > Tyrphobacter. The sequence continues at coordinate 6,776 of JASHPC010000259.1, read as the reverse complement.
AGGCGACGACGGCATGGTGCTCGAGCCGGGCACCGCGACGATCGCGCCGGCTGGCAAGGAGATGGCACTGAAGCGTGAAGGAAGTCGCGTGACGCTCCGCCTCCGGGAAGCAGGCTCCGATACGGTTCACGCACCGAGCGTTGACGCGCTCGTTTCGGAAGTTGCTCGCACGTACGGGCGCCTAGGGGTCGGCGTCATCTTGACCGGCATGGGGCGCGACGGCACTGCAGGCTTGAAACACTTAAAGTCTGGTGGCGGGTACGTCATCGGGCAGGACGAAGCGACCTCGGTCGTCTACGGTATGCCTCGTGCGGCCGCGCTCGCCGGGCTCGTGGATCGCGTCGCACCGTTATCTGAGATACCGGAGATTCTCTGCGGCCTGTGCGTTACGTAATCAGCGGGGTCGAGCTTTCCCGCGAAGAGGTCGTCCACAAGTACTTGCATCTCGTCAAGTTTGTGGCCGGCAGAATTTCTGTGAGCCTTCCTCCAAACGTCGATCTCAACGACCTCATCAACGACGGCGTCGTTGGATTGCTCGATGCTATCGAGAAGTATGACGACACGCGCGGCGTAAAGTTCGAGACGTACGCAATAACGCGTATCAATGGCGCGATCCTAGACGCACTACGTTCGCTCGATTGGGTACCGCGTGCCGTGCGTCAACGCGCGCGCGAGCTCGAGCGTGCGCACCACGAACTCGAGACCTCGCTCGGGCGCGCACCGGCGGACGAAGAGATTGCCGAGCACCTAGGAATCGATATGAAAGAATACGCGCAGATCGTTCAGCGCGTACGCGGCACGTCCGTGCTGTCGCTCGAGGAGCACTTGCCCAGCGACAAAGGCCACGAGATTCCGCTGGCGGACACACTGAGGGACGAGTCGGGAGACGTCGTCGGAGAGATCGAGCAGAAGGAGGTGCAGCGAGAGCTGGTCGCCGCCGTCGACGACTTGCCTTCTCAAGAGCGCCGCGTCATCCAGCTCTATTACTTCGAGGGAAAGACGCTGAAAGACATCAAGGGAACGCTAGGGGTCTCCGAGTCGCGCGTCTCGCAAATCCATGCGCAAGCCGTCATCCATCTTCGACGACGGCTGCACGTCTTGCGCGGCGAACTCGGCTACGCGGCCGAGGATCCCAGCGTGAAGCGCAAGTACGTGCGCAGTCAGCGCAAATAACGCCACCTCGCCGCAAGCCGCGCGTACAAAGACCGCATATTGGCTAGCGTGTCGAGTTCGGGCTGCGTTGCCGGGAGAAACGATTGTCCGATGCGACCGTAGAGATCGGTCAAACGCTCGCGGATTCCCGCGGGTCCTCGCAGGTCCTCGACGTTCTGAGGATCGTACGTGAGCAACCCGCGAAACGCGAGCAGGCGGGCGCGGTCCGCCGAAGATGCGCGCTTTAGACGCCGGTCGATCGCATCGAGCATCGTATCGACCCCGCTGTATTCGTCGATGATCTGACGAAGCTCATCGTGCTGTGTTTGCATCTCCGAGAGCGTCTCGCTGCTGCGTGGATCCGAGTCGACGACGACCGATGCGATGCGCGTCATTCCCGCAGCGCGCAGGCGCACCGTATACGTGCCTGGCACGACGAGCGGGCCCTCGTCGGGTCCTTGGTTTTCAGTATAGGTGCCGTGCCATTTCACTGGCCCGTCTTCGGCCAAATCCCACGAAACGCGGTTGAGGCCCGCTTTCCCCGTCGCGTCCGAACCGCCCAGGTGGCGCACGATCCGTCCGCTCGCGTCGAGAATGTCGATGCTTACGCTGCGTTCTTTGCGTGGCAGATTATACGTGATGAGCGCTCCGTACGCGACGTTCGTTCCGACGAACTGATTGCTCGGCAACTTACCGGCGAATACGTTGATCGGCGCCCACTCGGACCATCGGTACGCCGTTCGAAGCGAATAGAGATGAAGCGACGTTTCGGGAGCCGGATGCTGAACGGCGGCGAGATCGTCGAGGATCCAGACGCCGCGGCCGTGCGTCGCGACGACGAGGTCGTCACGCTGAGGCTGCACGTGCAGATCGTAAACTGCGCTGGCGGGCATGTTGAGACGCAGCGACGCCCAACGCGCTCCGTCATCCCAAGACGCCCACACGCCGCGCTGCGTGCCCGCGTAGAGCAGATGCGGATTTCGCGGATCCTGCCGTATCACGCGCGCGAAGAGATATCGCGGCATGTCGCCGCTGATGGAGCGCCAGTGCGCGCCGTAGTCGTTCGTCTCGAAGAGATGTGGAGCATCGTCGCCGAGCATATGATCGTCGATCGCGGCGAAGGCCGTGCCAGCGTCGAAAATCCCGGCTTCGACCGTTGCGACGCGTCCCCAATGAGGAAAGAGCGGTGAGGTGACGTTGGTCCAGTGCGCGCCCGCGTCTCGCGTGAGCTGCACGAGCCCGTCATCGGTACCGACCCAATAGACGGATGGGTCGATGGGCGAGACTTGAATGTCGAGGATGTCGTCTGCCGTTTCGGCGCCGGACATGTCAGCGGAGACGGGGCCTCCGGGGACGCCCTGATGCGCCTTATCGTTGCGCGTCAGGTCCGGACTGATGACCGTCCAGTGCTGGCCGTGGTCGCTGCTTTCGAAGACGACGTTTCCACCGACGAGCGCCTCACCCGAGGGCGTAAACGCGAGCGGCGAATCCCAGTTGAAACGATAACGGTCATCTTTCGCAGCGAGGCTGCCGTTGCTCTCTGCATCGGGCGAGACGTCGCGCGTATCGTGGGTCTGCGTATTGTACAGAAATACTTGCCCTGTGTCGTTTGACGTCGAGGTCGACCAAATATAGTGCGGATCCAGAGGGTCGTACATGGCCCACATCCCGTCACCGGGTCCGATTTGCATCCAGTTGCGATTGAGAACGCCGATGCCGTTCGATCCGTTCGAGGCTCCGCACCATGAGTTGTCGTCCTGAAGCCCGATGCAGACATGATAGTTCGGCAGCGCGTCGTCGAACGTCACGTGATATGGCTGTGCGAACGGAAGGTCGTACGGCTGTTTCCAATGCGCGCCGCCGTCCATTGAAAAGATGACGCCTTCATCCGTACCGACCGCGATCCGAGATCCGTCGTTCGACCACCAGGCTTGGTGATAGTCCCAGCCCGCGTTCTCCGAAATCGGATGAAACGACCTGCCGCCATCGGTTGTCATCGAAAGGACCAGACCGACGCTAATGAGGCGGTTATCGTTTGCGGGATCGATGGTGATGCGCGAAAAGTAAAATGGGCGCGCCCCGATGAGCGGGCTGCTCGGCATGCGTTGCCAGGTCGCACCTCCGTCGTCGGATCGCCAAAGGACGCCCGCACGCGACTGAATATCCGCGTAGACGCGGCCATGCGTTCCCGCTGCGAGACCGATGCGGCCGACGGGCTCCGACGGGAGGCCGTGCCCGACAATCTTGTGCCACGTCGCTCCGTTATCATCCGACCGAAAAACGCCGCCGGCGCCGCCGCTGGTCATCGTCCACGGCGTGCGCCGCAGATAGTACATTCCGGCGAAGAGCGTGCTGGGACGATCTGGCATGCGCACGACGTCCGACGCGCCGACTCCGGGGCCAACGAAAAGCGTTCGCTTCCAGTGCACGCCGCCGTCGCTCGTCACGTAAATGCCACGCGTCGCGCTGTCACGAAAAATCTGACCGAGGACGGCGACGACGACCCGGCGTGAGTTCCGTGGGTCGATCGAGATGGTTGCAATCGAGCCGGCGTTGCGCAAACCCATGTGCTGCCACGTCCTTCCGCCGTCCGCCGAATGCCAAATGCCGTCTCCTTGCTCGACGTCATTGCGCGGGTTCGCTTCTCCGGTTCCAACCCAAACGTCGTTAGCGTCACGCGCAGCGACTGCGATTGCACCGATCGCCGCAGCTCCCTCTGAATCGAAAATTGGAGTCCACGTGGAGCCGCCGTCCGTGCTCTTGAAGACGCCGCCGTCAGCGCCGCCGGCGTAGTAAATCTGCAAATCCGAGTCGATGCCGACGACGTCGGTCGTGCGTCCGCCCGCAATCGCGGGACCAATCGCGCGGTATGAAAGTCCTCCGAAACGCGATGCCGCAATGGCGGGAGGCGATCCGAAAACGGCTGCCGCCGCGACGCATGCAAGGGCGCGAGTCACGCTTTTCATGATGCTGGTGGCATACGAAGGCGTGCTCGAATTGTCATCCTAGGCGGAGGGCCGACTGCGCGGCCGGAAGGGTGGCGGGTGCGCTGCGGCCCCGTCTTCGCGTCACTTGCTTTCGCAACTGCCGTTTTTGCGGCATCGGCAGCATTCGCGGCTTCCGCTCGGACCGCCGCGGCAACGAGTGACTCTGCGGCGGCGTACGCCTTGGGACTGAAATACTTTTACGGCCAGGGCGTCGCGCGCGACGACGCAAAGGCGCTCGATGCGTTCCGGATGGCAGCTTCACAAGGAGACGTGAACGCCGAGTTTTACGTAGGGCTTTGCTACGACGACGGTTTAGGCGTCGCGCAGGATTACGGGACGGCACTCTACTGGTACCGTCGCGCGGTTGCACATGGCAGCAGCGATGCGGAGTACGCGATCGGCTTCATGTACGACAGCGGACACGGCGTCGACATCGATCACGCCATTGCGAGCTCATATTTCGCGCGTGCGGCGGCAAACGGTAATGCGGCAGCCGCGTACGCTATCGGGCTCAAGTATTACTACGGGAGCGACGTCGAGCAAGACGATCGCGTTGCGTTCCGATACATGGAACAGTCTGCGTCACGAGGGAACTCCAACGCCGAGTTCTTTCTGGGACTCATGTACGCGCAGGGCCGCGGCACGAGCGTCGACGACGCGAACGCGATGCGCTGGTATCGTCTCGCAGCCGCGCAGCGCAACGGTGAGGCAGAATATGGGATCGGGACGCTCTACGCAAGCGGCAATGGCGTCGTTAAAGATGCGTCGATAGCCGCGGAATGGTACTCGCGCGCCGCAGCCGACGGCAGTATCGCCGGTGAGTTCATGGTCGGCCTCGGTTACTACTTTGGCAACGGGGTCGTGCAGAGCGACTCCCTCGCGTTGCACGTCTTCGAACTGGCTGCTTCCGCAAACGACGCCGAGGCGCAGGCGTACTTAGGGGTAATGTACGACGACGGGCGTGGCGTGCCGCAGGACTATGCGACGGCCTTGGTCTGGTACTCGCGTGCGGCGGCTCAGGGTAACGCTCTTGCGGAGAACAACATCGGCGTCATGTACGACGAGGGCCACGGCGTCGCAGAGGACGCGATCGCTGCGGCTCGATGGTACGAGCGCGCAGCCAATGCCGGGAACGTCAACGGTGAGGCTAATCTTGGGCTTGCCTACTATCACGGACGCGGCGTTGCGCAAGACGACGTTACTGCGCTGCGGTACCTCGCCGAAGCGGGATCTCAAGGAAATGCGGATGCTGCTTTCGCGGCGGGGCTCATCTACGACGAGGGCAATGGCGTCCCTCAATCTTCGAGTGCGGCCGCAGGATGGTACGAGATCGCTGCCCGTGCCGGAAATGCATCCGCGCAGACGAATCTCGGCACACTCTATCTCGATGGAAACGGCGTTCCGCAGAGCGATGCAACGGCGCTCTCCTGGTATCTGCGTGCGGCGGCGCAAGGCGATCCGGTCGCAGAGAACGATGCAGGTTTGATGTACGACGACGGACGCGGCGCGGCGCGAGATTATGCCATGGCGTTGCACTATTACGAACGCTCTGCTGCGCAGCGCTACGCTCCGGCGGAGTACAACGTCGGTTTTCTCTACGAATACGGGCACGGTGTTCCGCAAAGCTACTCCTCGGCGCTGCAGTGGTACGTACAGGCTGCGGCGCAGGGCGACGCCGACGCCGAATGCGCGATTGGGACGCTCTATCGCACTGGACACGGAGTGGCGCGCGACACGACGGTCGCACTCGAAGAGTTCGAGCTCGCCGCTGGGCAAGGGAACGCTCCGGCCGAGTACAACCTCGGCGCCATGTACGAGAACGGCGACGGAGTTCCAAAGGACGCTGCACAAGCGCTTCGTTGGTACGAGCTTGCCGTCTCGCACGGCGACGCTGCCGCCGCTGCGGACGTTGCTCGCATGCGTCGAGCCGCTCCGTGAGCTTCTTCCAACGCGTACGGCAGACGCTGACGCGCGCACGCGACGGCTTTGCGGCAATCCGGGCGCTCGGGCGCGAAGGCCGCCCTCTCGACTCGGCGTTTTGGGAGGATTTGGAAGACACGCTTATTGCCGGAGACTTTGGCGTCGCTACGACGGAGAAAATCGTGCGCGGCCTCAAGACCGTTGCCACGCAAGAAGCGTGGACGACCGGCGACCGCGCGATCGCGCGTTTTCGCAAGGACGTCGAGCGGTTTCTCACGTTGGACGGCGCCGCGCTTCGGCTCGACGAAAAACCGTCGGTTATCTTGTTCGTCGGCGTGAACGGCAGCGGAAAGACGACGACGATCGGCAAGCTCGCGCATCGTCTCCGCCGCGAGCACAAGCGAGTGCTTCTCGTTGCGGGCGACACATTTCGTGCTGCGGCCGCGGAGCAACTCGCCATATGGGCGCAACGCACCGGATCCGAGATCGTCCGCGGCGAGACGGGCGCGGACCCCGCCGCGGTTGCCTTCGACGGCGTGAGAGCTGGAAAAGCGCGCGGGGTCGACGCGATCCTCGTGGATACGGCCGGCCGGCTTCAGACGAAATCGAATCTGATGGAAGAATTGAAGAAGGTTCGTCGTGTCATCGAACGCGAGCTCGGCGCGGCTCCGGCCGAGACGCTGCTCGTGCTCGACGGAACGACGGGCCAGAACGCCG